>WGCS01000113.1 GCA_015493685.1 Bacteroidales bacterium | reverse complement strand
CGACAATAGTATTGAGGATATTTTGGCTTTGAGCAGCCTAAATTCTATTAATCACAATATAGAAGTAAAAAAATATACAAGCATAAGCTCCTAGAGAATACTATACTAATTACTTAAGTTTAGGAAATTAGTAATTCTAATAATTATAAATGCAGAAGCAAGTCTTAAAGACTTGCTTCTGCATTAAGTAGGGCTATATCTCTGTTTAATTATTTATTATCAAGCATTTTCTAATTCTATCTTTAGCTGTATTAAGCAACAGATAATAAAGTCCCGGGGCTTGATCTGTCAGTTTGAGACTAATTTGTGTTTTAATATCGCCAATTTTCTCACTATACACAAGGCGGCCATCAGAAGAATAAACCTCCAAAGATTCGATATTTTTATCGCTCTTTATGGTAAAGAGTCCTCTGGATGGATTGGGAAAAACAGCTATTGAAGCGTTTTCTTTACCCATCTCAATTCCTTGACAAGCATCTACCGTAACAATAATGTCATCATCATTACTACATTGCGTATTGGCATTACTTACATTAACAGAATAGGTATAAGCTCCAACACCTAAAGTAGAGGCATCAATGGTAAGGGTAGAGTCTGTAGAGCCATTACTCCATAAGTATGAATAACCTGACCCCATCTTTGTACTTAAAGTAATGACATGATTAATACAAATATTGGTATCTTGTCCTAAGCTAAAGTCCGGTGCCGGGAAAACCGTAGTATAAACAGTATCTCTATTAGTACAAGCATTCGCATTAGTATAAGAATACACCAAGGTATCACTACCCAAATTTGCATCTGATGGGGTAAAAATAATCCCTTGAATTCCTGATCCTGAATAGCTTCCACCTGTAGGACTTCCGGCATTTAAGAGTACAGGAATATCATTATTACAGAAGCTGGAAGCCATGGCCCCGAAGCTTACATTTGGAATTGGATAAATGACAGCAGAGAGAGTATCCGCATTAAAACAAGAATTTGCGTCAGTTATCGAATAAACAACATTTACCGAAACCATCAAAGCACCTGAAGGGATAGTAATTTGTCGTGGATTAAAAATATTAGCACCCTGAATATTACCAATAAACACACCACCTAAGGTTGTTGGGATTAATGTATCTGCATCACTATTATTACAATATGCTGAAGCCAATCCACTAAAACTAGCATCCGGCAATCCATTAACACTGATACTTACCGTATCTTGATTGCTACATCCTTGACTATTTGTATAAGCATATATCACATCATAAGTTCCAACACCGGCACTGGAAGGTGAAAAAACAGAAGAAGAGACTCCCGTTCCACTAAAGGTTCCGCCAACAGGGGTTGCATAAAGAGCAACATCAGCATTATTCAAACAATATGAAGAAGCCAAAGGACCAAAGGTTATTGTCGGCTTCGCTATTGGTGTCAAAGCAAAAGTATTGGATACTACTGCCCTGGTTCCTCCAGTAATTTTACAGCTGTAATTACCAATATCAGCAGAAGAAATAGGAATAAAAGAAAGGGTATCATTGGTAGCACCTTCTAATATAGTACCATCCTTATACCATTGGTAATGAAGCAATGTAGGGTGTGTTGCAGAGATTGTTAAAAAAGCCGTATCACCTACACAAGAAGTACTGATACTTGGCTGTTGGTTAATAACAATAGCGGCAGTATTTGATTCTTTTAGAGAACCATGCATTGGATTTGCCCCATTAGAACCATCAAAATCTATTTTCTTAGATAAAGTAGCCGTTGTTGGATTGTATTCAAATAGGGTTCCTTTATTATTAGCACCACCTATCCAAGTATAGCCATAAAGATTTCCATTAGCCGACTCCATTAAATCACCCATAGGTTTTGAACCCGTATTACTAACAGAGAAAACTGCTTTATTCGTTACTGTAGTAGCGCCGGGGATATATTCATCAATTGCCCCTCCACTATACTGATCATTACCACTACCTCCACAAGATAAAAGTAAATACATTTTGCCATCAGAACCTAAAAGCGGTGTATTTCCTTGCGAATTATATCCTGTATAATTGTACAATTCCTTCTTCATGGCAAACGCATTTGTCGCTGGGTCATATTCAAACAATGTTCCTTTTGAGTAATAACTCTGGCCATCATATTCGGTAAATCCATATAATTTCCCATTATCAGCCAATGCCAAACTTCCTTGCGGAGCAGTTCCATCATTTGTGGTAAAGCTATGTTTTTTAGTAATCGTATTGGTAGTGGTATCATATTGAAAAATAGTACCTCCATTCCAATAGGTAAGTCCATAAAGTTTTCCGTCCCATGCTTCAGTTAATCTACCGTAAACACCATGGTTATTCGTTGTGAAATCAGCTTTTTTTGTAAAAGACCAAGTAGCAGTATCTATCTCGAAAATAGCACCATAGCTATTATTCCCACCTCTCGTGGTCATTCCATAAAGCTTTCCATTTGAGGCCTCCATTAAGCCCCCTTTAGGCTCATAGCCCGTCAGACTATCCAAATCAAACTTTTTAGTATAGCTATCATTAGATGGATTAAATTCAAAAACAACACCTCTATTATATGTTCCCCCTTTCGAAGTCATTCCATAGAATTTACCATTCGTTGCCATCAATAAATCGCCTTCCGGATCAATTCCATCAATTGGTTCTGAGAATTTAAATTTTTCAGTAATTAAATGATTTGCAGCATCGTATTCAACCATAGAACCATTGAAGTCCGAATATAAGGGATTGTTCGCATCAGGATAAGCTCCTCCTCCATAGTATTTTCCATTTGAAGCTAGCATCAATCCGTTGGATATGTATTTAATATTGGTACTTGTATCAAGTAGTGTTCTTGTGTTGGTTGAAGGATTAAATTCCCAAAAACGAATTGCAGAAGATATATTATAATCTTTCCCGGTGATAATGAATTTTCCATTGGAGTTTTTTACTATGGTGAAGTTGAATGTACCGTTAGCAATACTATCAACTACTGTGGCAGTATTAGATGATATGGTGTATTTCCATAGATAATAATGAGGTTCCGTATTGTAAGTTCCCGGAATTTGATAATTCATGTACGTAATGCAATAAAGGCTGTTTGTGCCAATCATTACGGGAGAGCCTTCCGGATTTTTTCCAAGTCCGCCATCGCTAAAGCCGTATAGATTGGTAGCCACATTGGTAGTTGGATCGTATTTGAAGATATTTCCATACGCATATTGGTAACCCGAAGGGTAATTTCCTCCTTGGCTTGAAGTTCCATAAATGATTCCATTAGGCGCTTGAATCAGCCCTGCCTTTGCATCCTGAGCCGCTTTATTACCGGACCAACCATTTTGTAAATCTAGTTTTTTGGTGTACGTATCGGTTGAAGGATCAATTTGAAATATAATCCCTTTATCATTAAATCCTCCTGAAGAAGTAATTCCATAGAGTTTTCCGTCCGATGCTAACAACAAATTACCCACAGGGAATTCACCATCATTATTAGCCCCTGAGAATGCATGTAATTTTGTGAAGGTTCCGGAGGATAAATCATAGGAATACACAGCACCCTTATTTGAGTTACTTCCTCCACCACGAGTAACGCCATAGAGTTTTCCATTTGATGCTAATACGGGTGCCGTTTCAGGCCAGCAGCCGCTAGCGGTATCGTCAAAATTGAAAAGAACATTATAATTTCCATTGGAAGGGTCATATTCAAATATAACCCCACTATGCCGTGGACCACCATAAATAGGAAACGAACAAATATTAGCACCACCGTATTTAGTAGTACCATAAATTTTACCATTGGAAGCTTGTGTAAATACACTCTTAGGTCGCCGTCCTGCATGGTGATACTTGAATGAAAATACTGTTTGCAGATTACTCCCCGTACTATCTGTTTTAAATATCGTTCCCTGATCACTAACCCCACCTTTGCTCGTAAGGCCGTAATAATGAGTCTGAGAAAAAACCATTCCACTATAAACCAGTAGTGAAAATAATAATAATATCCCTTTTTTCATAAACTATATAATTTTAATGTTATTACTTAATAATTGAAAACAAAAGTAAATATATCATACTATTAAAGAATGCGTGTTTTACCTATATGTGCTAGGTTTTTCGCCAATTTCAACACGAAACTTTACGGACTTAATAATGACTAATCCATATTTTTACAATAAACTATATTTTAAATACACTCCCTTAATTCACAAAAAATATTTTTTCAAAGATAGTACATATATATAACAATTTGTTAGGCTTGCGATAAATATTTATATATTTGCGCAGACAAATTATAAGAATAATAGTATTAATCCTTTTATTCTATTGAAATAAAAGGATTTAATTAAGGTATTAAAACCGGTATTCACTAAAGTTAAATACCGAGGGGCTTATAATTTCCAAACTAAACACAAGGGTTCATGTTGATTTATCACATTGTAAGTCAACAAATATTTGATTTATGAAATTACTAATTTCTATCATTATACTAATGATTGGGCAAAGGAGTCTTGCCCAAAAACAGTATATTTCATTTCTATCGGATGGTAGTAACAATACTTCTATTGACGCCCACCGAATCATCGAAGATTATGATCTTGATGGTATGCATATTGAATATAAATTTAGCAATGCCCTAATTCACACACAATTACATCAAGGAAAAACTTTTTATCAATTTTACATTAACGATTTCACCCAAAGTCAAGAGCTAGGCAAACCTATGCTTCCTGTTCATACTGACTTAATATTTATACCAAAGGAGGCAAGTATTGAAATACAATTAATTGATTCAAGCTATATTACTTACAATAATTTCAATGTTCTGCCCTATCAAGGAGAAGTCAATGATAAAAACAAAAGCTTAAACAAAAGCTTTCAATATGATAGCGCCGCATACAAAAGCAAGAATTTTTTTCCAAATAAATGTGTTCAGTTAAAAAAAATCATCACCATCAGAGGACTACAATTTGCCTTAATTGAAGTTCGTCCCTTTCACTTTCAAGCATCTTCAAAAAAATTAAGAGTATATTCTACTATAAAATATGCAGTTAAATATGTCAATGCAAATACTTATATTAATTACTCAAAATACAGTAGTCACTTCTTAAAACGGATTTCCAATGGAGTTCTTAATAGCAGATCTCTACATACACATATAAACGATTATCTTGTACGCAACCACCAGCAAAGACCTGCTGACATGCTTACAAACTATCTTATACTATGCCCTCAAAAATATCTCCAAGCTGCTGATAGCCTTGCCAAATGGAAACGACAACTAGGCTATAGGGTAAAAATTCTCTCAAAAATTCATTGGAATACCAACACTATAAAACAACAAATTAAATCAGCTTACAACAATCCTACTAACAATATAGAATATGTAAGTCTTATTGGTGATCAGGAAGACCTCCCTGCTAAGATAATAAACCAAAGTAATGGACAAACTATTTATTCTGATTTATATTTTTCTCGTTTAGATGACAGCTTAGACTATTTTCCCGATGTTGCTTGTGGAAGACTATCTGTCAGCAGTAAAACAGAAGCACTCAATGTTGTGGATAAAATAATTCACTACGAAAAGGAACCCCCATCTAAGGCGAGCTTTTATTCTAACGCTGCCCTTATCACCCACTTTAATGAAGGCAATAATCATGAAGAGAAATTAGCCTACACACAAACCACTGAAAAAATACGGACTTATTTAAGCTCGAAGCATATTCATGGTCAACGAATTTATTCCGCCTCCCACAATTCCAATCCTTACTATTGGAATAACGACATTTACTCATCAGGAGAACCCATAAATTTCCAATTACGCAAACCCCTATTCTCATGGACAGGAAACACGCAAACCATAAAAAGCGCTATTGATAAGGGTAAGTTTATTCTATTCTATAGGTCTAAGTCAACACAAAATGCTTGGAGTTCTCCTCTTTTTTCCCGATATCAAATTCGACAATTAGTAAACTATAATTCCCTACCCGTCATTATAAGTTTAGCTGGTAATGATGGAGATTTTAGCGAAGCAGTTTGCTTTTCAGAAGAATTGCTGCGTATTCCCCGAAAAGGAGCTGTAGCTCTATTTAGTAATAGCGGAAAAAATATTTCAGGAATGAATAATGCTTTGGGGCTTTCTCTCATTGATGCACTTTGGCCTAATCCGGGATTAATGCCCAACTACCATACTACTTTCAGCTCAGGAATAGCCCCTAATAGACAGGCTCTTAATCTATTGGGAGACATAAAAAATCAAGCCATCTTTAATATAATTAGTATCTGGGGAGCCAACTATTCAAACCTCGTTGACATCTGGCAGTCCTTTACTTTGTTTGGTGACCCTGCCATGAAAATATGGACGCAACAACCGCAACCTACTCAGCTCAGCTATAACCACAATTTAAATTGCCATACCGACAGCTGTTTTACTTTTTCAACCAATGTAAATGGATTAGCTACCCTAATGATTGGTGATTCTGTAATTGCAAGAAGAAAAGTTTCTGTTGGGACAAATACATTAAAATTTAATTCAATAAATGGTAAAGAAGCCATTCTTACCATAAGCAACAATACTAACATCCCATTGACAAAGACCATTAAAATAGTAGGGAACTGCCCTTTTGCCAACTTTAACACCTATTCTAACACAAGTTGCATTACCGATAGTTTTCTTATTACCAACCTCTCTAACAATACGAATGCTAATTTTGTATGGGATTTTGGAGCTGGAGCAAATCCAAAAACAGTCGCCGGTTTTGGGCCCTACTATATACACTTTAACACTCCGGGAAACAAAACTATACACCTCCAAATGATTGATAGCACCAACAGTCAAAGCATCCGAATTAAACACCTAATTGTTGACAGCCTCTGCATTCAAACTATTCCCAACAAAAACAATAGGCAAACCACAAGCTGCACCGGAATACTAACAGACAATGGAGGCTTGGGTGACTACAGCAATAACACCACGGGAAGCTATACCATTTCTCCTCCTAATGCGACAGCTATTGAGCTTCAATTTCTTAATCTAGATTTAATAGCAGGGCAAGATAAAATCAATATTTATGATGGACCTAATACAAACGCGCCTCTACTTCTTAGCCTCAGCGGGCAAACCATTCCCACATCGAATATTATAAGTTCAGGAGGCAGCATTACCATACAACAACTTACTGATAGTAAAGATATTGCTAGCGGATTTAAGCTTCGGTGGCATTGTATATCCGCTCCTTCAACGCCCAATAGTCAATTTGGCACCATTAATACTTTAAGTTGCCGGGGCATGGTGCATTTCTACGACCATAGTCAAGGGGGAATTCAACAATGGTTCTGGAATTTTGGTGATGGAGAAACTTCCACTCAACAACATCCAATACACCATTATAAGTATAATGGTAATTATACAGTAAGCTTAAAGGTAAGCAATACGCTTGGAGCAGATAGTATTATAAAACACAACTATATTCAAATCAACAGGCCTCCTGCCCCTATTATTGACAATGCATTAAGATGCCATGGCGGTTCACTCACTTTCAACACCCATTCGAGCACTAGTTATTGGTATAATCAATCCCATGATTTACTTGCCACCGATTCAATATTTACCACTCCCTTTTTACAAAACACACATATATATTATGTGGAAAATCAAACATCCAACTCCATTAGTGTGGGCAAAGCCAACGAAACAGGAAGTGGATATTTTGATAACAATACTAAAGTTAACGGCTTAGTTTTCAACGTATATCATAAAACAAAACTTATCTCCGTAGATATCATCAGTCTAAACCAAATGAGGCGAACCATAGCCCTTTCTAACAATGCCGGAGAGCAAATATACAAGCTATCAGTTATACTTCATCCGGGGAAAAACACAATCTTTCTTAACTGGATACTAAATAGAGGCATCTCTTATCAACTTGAGGCTCCAAGAAACAGTTTACTTTATTGTAATAATGGTGCTGTAAATTATCCTTACAAGAGCCAAGCCATTGAGATAGTAAATAGTATTTTAGGAAACGGCGAATACGCCTATTTCTATAATTGGAAATGTGAAGCAGCCAATTGTATCAGTCCACAAACCGAAGTAAAGGCTATTATTTCAGACACATTAAAGGCTCGGGCGAATTTTAAGTTTACCTTGTCCAATTTAAAAGTTAATTTTATTAATAAGTCACACTTTGCTACAAGCTATTATTGGGATTTTGGTGATGGAGATTTTTCCTTGGAAAGAAATCCTAAGCACCGCTATACTCATAACGGAGTATATTGGGTGAAACTTATTGCTGCCAATGACTGCGGACAGACTGTTTACTCAACAAATGTAACTATTACCAATACTTCAATCCATGCCTTTTCCGGTATAAACAAAGTTACAATATACCCCAATCCTGCCTCATCAACACTTCATATCAAACTTTCGTTACTTCAATCTCAGGCCATAACTATCACATTAAAAACACCACTGGGACAGAGCGTTAAAACGCTATACCTTAATTCTTTTTCTCAATATATTGACCGTGAAATAGACTTGACTAATCTTGCAACAGGGGTATATATTCTAGAAATAAAAACGAGAAATGAAGCAATACGAAAGAAGATAATTATAAGAAACCAATAGTCTAAACAGACCTATTATTCTTTGATTTCTCCAACTAAATATGAATCTACGCTAATACACTTTGGCAATCTTAAGCAACTCATCCCAAAACATAGGGTAAGATTTATTCACCGAATTGGCATCAGAAATACAGATACTTTTACCAATGATTGCAAAGGGAGCAAAAGCCATTGCCATTCTATGATCGCCGGCAGTTTGTATTACTATATTAGAAAAATCATACGACCGGTTTTCAATACGACATGGATTTATTAGCACATATTCTCCAAATCCATTATCGCGCAAGTCAAAGTCTAATTTCCCCAATTCAGAACAAAGCATATCCATCCTTCGACTTTCTTTCAAGTTAAGGCTTTCCAAGCCGCTAAATTTTCCCATTACACCCAATGCAGCACAGCTGGCAATTACTGACAAAGCTATATCAGGATAATTCTTGAAATCAATATTTTGATTATAGGACACCTCTCCCTCAGCTTTTATTCTAATCCCATCCTTTTCTTGGTATGTCTGAACACCCAAAGAAGCATATATTTCGGCAAGTATTCTATCCCCTTGTAAACTCTTTATTTTTAAATTCTGAATAAATAGCTCTCCACCTCTTGTCATCGACAATACCTCATACCAATATGAAGCCGAGCTCCAGTCAGCCTCCACAATAAATTCTTTCTTTGGGAGAAGATATTTACCCTTTAATATTAATTCCAATTTATCAAAAGAATATTTTATTCCAAAATAAGTCATTAAATCCAAGGTCATCTCTATATAAGGTCTCGATGAAATTTTCCCAATAAAACGCAACTTAGCCTCATCCGACAATAGGGGTAAAAGAAGTAATATTGCACTTGCAAATTGGCTGCTTTTAGAAGCATCCATCACAATATCTGTATAGGCTATATTGGCAGGCTTGATAATAATAGGAGGAAATCCATCTTTATTAACATAACGAATATCAGCACCAAGCTTCCTTAACGCATCAACCAAAGGCCCAATGGGACGCTCCTGCATCCGAGAAGAGCCGGTAAGCATATATTCTTTGGTAAGAATTGATAAATACGGACTAAGAAATCGAAGAGTCGTTCCTGCATTTTTACAATTTAGTTGTAAAGGGTCATCTTCAAAATCATCAACTTCATTTTTTGCTATCGTAGAAAGCAAACTTTTTAATAAAACCGTATCATCTGCTTGCGACAGCTTCAGCCTATCCATAGGCCAGGACATCAAGGCATATATCATTAATAAACGATTGCTCAAACTTTTGGAGAGAGGCAAATTAATCCTATCATTGATAGTCTTTGGGTAATATACAATGGTTAAACTTTGAGGCATAGCTACAAACTTATATACATTTTCAATGCAGAAAGAATGTCCGCTTCCTCCACTCTTTGGTTCCATAATGCATCACCAATATCCTTTAGTAGCACCATGGAAATAACGGAATTCAAATTTTTCTTATCATTCCTTATCAGCTCCAGCAGCATGGGAAAATCTGAATCTTCAATGCTAAACAAATTAAAATTATGAAGGACGAATTGCTGTATTCTCTCCTTAACTGAATAGTTAAATCCCAAAATTTTATTCGATATTTCCAATTCAACAATTATCCCTAAAGCAACAGCTTCGCCATGGAGCAAGGGTTTATTGCGCATTAATGCCAGCGACTCAAACGCATGACCAATGGTATGGCCAAAATTCAATATTTTGCGTCGTCCCTTTTCGTAGCAATCTTGATCCACAATTAAATTCTTTATCTGAATACATTCCTCAACAAAGAAATCATAATTATTTAAACCTTCTATCTCTGTATCCTTCAAAATAGGCCAAAGCTTATTTCCACTTATCAGGGCATACTTAAGCACCTCTCCCATTCCTGATAACAGTTCACGCCGAGGCATCGTTGACAAAAACTCAGTACTAATAAATACCCCTTGAGGATGTGAGAAACTTCCAATAATATTTTTAGCATTCTCATAATCGACACCTGTTTTACTACCAATGGCGGCATCAGTCATCGCCAATAAACTTGTGGGGACATTAATAAAGGCAACACCGCGTTTATAAACAGAGGCCACAAAACCACCCAAATCGCTTAGCATTCCACCACCTAAATTTACAATTAAGGTATTTCTATCGGCATTATTATCCTTTAATGCCGACCATAGAATCATTGCTGAATGTAGGTTTTTATTCTCCTCACCCGCGTTAAGCTCTAGAATAGAGGCCTCTTGTAATACAGCAACTTTCGACAACAATAGCGGTACGGCAGCCTGATGTGTATTCTCATCAACCAAAATAAAATAGGCACTAAACTTAGTATAATTATCATTTAAAAATAATGACAAACTCTTTAAACTATTGTCTAAATAAATATTATAGAATGTATTAGATATAGTTAGCGACATAAGAAGTAAATTAATTATTACTGAACAAATATACAGAAAAGCGCTATCCTCCGTATTATTATTTAGCAAATTAATTAAAAAACGAATAAAACGAGTATAGTCAGAGGCAAATTATATAACTTTGCAGCGCACAAATACTAAAATTACCATGGGTAAAATAGGAGATAAAATAGCCAGTATAAAAGGACAAATTCCGGAACAGGTACGACTTGTTGCCGTTTCCAAAACAAAGCCTATTGAAGATATTCAAGAAGCTTATGATGCAGGGCAACGCATCTTTGGTGAAAACAAAGCGTTGGAGATAAGAGACAAACACAAGGCCCTACCTGATAATATCCACTGGCACTTTATTGGGCATTTACAAACCAATAAAGTTAAATATATTGCAAGCTTTGTAAAACTTATTCATTCGGTAGATTCCATGAAAGTATTGCGAGAAATCAATAAGCAAGCCCTCAAGAATGACCGGATAATCTCTTGTCTGCTACAATTTCATATTGCCAGTGAAGAAACAAAATTTGGATTAAGTCCCGAAGAAGCTTACGAGATACTTCGCTCCGAAGAATTCAAGAGTTTTCATAATATAAAAATTACAGGAGTTATGGGGATGGCAAGCAACACATTCAATACTGACCTGGTACGCCAAGAGTTCAAGTACTTACGAACCATCTATCAGAATTTACAATTCGATTTCTTTTTGGGGAATATATTCTTTCGTGAGATATCCATGGGAATGTCAGGAGATTACCAAATTGCCATTCAGGAAGGGAGTACACTTATACGTATAGGCAGCAGTATTTTTGGGGCAAGAAATTACGCTGTATAAATACACCGAAGGGCAACAATACCCCCCTCTGCTTTAATATGCATACGGCCGAAACAAAAAGCCTCGGCCAATACTTTTTTGGCATTAAGAAAATGTTATCTTTGCGGCTTTAAAATTAATAACACAAAAATCACATAAACGTGGATATTTTTCAAAGAGTAATAGAACGACCAGGGTCAATAGGTAAATACCAAAAGGAAGCTCATGGTTATTTTTCATTTCCAAAATTAGAAGGTGAAATTTCATCACGAATGATATTTCGTGGTAAAGAAAAACTAGTATGGAGTTTAAATAATTATATTGGCTTAGCTAATCATCCCGAAGTCAGAAAAGCTGATGCCGAGGCTGCAGCAAAATACGGTATGGCTTATCCTATGGGAGCCCGAATGATGTCGGGGCAAACGAAATACCATGAAGAGCTGGAAAATAAATTAGCTGATTTTGCAGAAAAAGAGAAATGTTTTCTTTTGAATTATGGATATCAAGGAATAATGTCAATTATAGATGCCATGGCCGACAGGAACGATGTTATCGTTTACGATTCGGAATGCCATGCCAGCATAATGGATGGTATTTTTCTTCATAAAGCAAAGGGAGGGAAAAGTTTTGTTTATCCTCATAATGATATTGAACGCGCTGAAAAAATGTTGCGTTTTGCTACCAAAAGAATAGAAGAAACTAATGGCGGAATTTTATTTATCACCGAAGGAGTCTATGGTATGGCCGGTGATTTGGGTAAATTGGATAAAATATCGGCTTTAAAAGATAAGTATGAATTCCGTATTCTTGTTGATGACGCACATGGATTTGGGACAATGGGAGAACACGGAAAAGGAAGTGGCGAACATTTTGGAGTTCAAGATAAAATTGATTTATACTTTGGTACTTTTGCCAAAGCGATGGCCGGTATTGGTGCTTTTGTAGCAGGTAAGGAAGAGATTATTGACTTCCTAATGTATAATATGCGCTCACAAACTTTTGCCAAATCACTACCTATGCCAATGGTAATAGGAGCGTTAAAAAGACTTGAGCTCTTAAAAAGCGAACCACAACTACGAAAACAACTTTGGGATGTAGCCTCTGCATTGCAGAAAGGACTTAAGGAAGAAGGTTTTGACTTAGGAGTTACAGAATCTCCCGTAACCCCTGTATATCTTAAAGGAGGTGTACCTGAAGCTACTAACTTAATATTCGACTTACGCGAAAAACATGATGTTTTCTGTTCCGTTGTCGTTTATCCAGTGGTACCAAAAGGAGTTATTTTACTTCGACTAATTCCCACAGCAATGCACTCACTCGAAGATGTTAAATACACTATTGATGCATTTAACGCAGTGAAAGACAAGCTGGACAGCGGTGAATATGCCAGTATGGGAATGGTTAATGCCAATAAGTAATTAGCAATAACATATAAAATACTTAATAAAAAAGCAACTCAAAATGAGTTGCTTTTTTATTTCCATAGAGTGAATTATTTGTTCTTCTTAAACAAAAAATTCTTTTTCACTCCCACAGTGAACCATCGTCCGGCTTGGACAACATTTCCATAATCTTGATACTTAACATCAAACAGATTACTTACATTAGAATAAATATTCCATGTATTATAATCCCAACTTAAACGAATATTAAACAACCCAAAGGGCTTATATCCTTTAGCCTGGCTTAATTTACTCCTGCTATCGTACCATAAGAATTGCCCCTCACGTTGATAATAAGAATAAGTATAACCCAAATAGAAATGTTTATATAACTCATGACTCAATTCCAATATTACCTTATTCTTTAAATAATCCATTACATAATGTGACTGATATTGTGGACTTGATGTTTGCTTCTGAACATAAGCCCAAGCAAAAGACATCTTTTTTATCCATGAAAAGCATACAATATCTGTTTTTTTAGGATAAAAGGTAAGCGCCAAATCTACTCCTTTTGAATTCACAGTACTCACATTTATTGGCTGCCACTTCACATTATTACTTTTTCGTACCCAGTCGATACTATTTCGAGCCTTATTTAAAAAAACACTCGCCGAAATCATCAAATAATTATTCTTTGATTTTACCCCTAATTCATAAGAGAGCTGGCTCTCCGGCAATAGATTATCATTTCCTATATTACTTGGACCGGAATAATACAAATCAGTAAAAGTAGGCAAACGCATTCCTGTATTAATAGCCGCAAACAATTTGGTATTTTTTGTCCAGACAAAACCCAAATCAATACCCGGATAAATACCTTTAAAATCGTTAGTCTGTAATGAATAATAATACATCAATCCGGCAGCTACAGTAAACTTTTTCCAATGATAAACCTGCTCAATAGAAGCATTTGTGTAATCTCTGCTTGCTTTTTTATTATAGTAGGCCTCCTTATCGTAAAAGGGAAAAATTGTATCCAAAGTAGCCACTCCCAAAACATTACTAAATACCGATTCTAAGCGATAATTTAATGCAATGGTAGTTTTCCCATAAGCGGACCATAACCACATTTTGGTATTAAGCTGAAAACTATTATTCCAATGAAAATTTGGGTGATGATACCAGGATGGACTGGACATGCCATGCCTAAAAAGCTCAAAACGATCAGCATTAAAACGATAATGAACACTCGTAGAAGTAAAAATTTTACCTTTAGTATTAAAACGAAGTCCGGCCATAGCAGTCTGCAAATGCTCATATTGATTCGGAAATTTAGGAGTATAAAAATCATTAGCGCCAAAAGCTTTGTTAGCATAAGCAATCTGCCATTGCCAATTTGATTTTATCTTATTAAAATCGCCAAAATAAAATATCGAATATTTATAAAAATCCGTATTCTTCGCATATCCCGACGAAGAAGATCTATTAAGGGAAAAATAATTCCCGCCATGAGCGTTGGCAACACTATAACCCAAGGCAAGAGTTGTAAAACCAAAATCACCAACTTCTGTCAACAAATCCATACTATTATTTCTCGGCTTCTTGGTAATAAAATTTATTGCGCCGGCGTAAGCATTAGCCCCCAAAGCCCTGGAAGCAGGACCTGAAAGCAATTGAATTTCATAAAGCTGACTAAAAGAAATAGGGAGATTCAAGCTATGATGACCCGTTTGGGGATCAGAAATATCAAAACCATTGAGTAAAATTTGCACTTGGTCGAAGGTACTAGCCCGCAAGCTAATATCAGCTTGAATATCGTGAGGGCCACGCTGCCTTATATCAAGTTGAGGAAATACTTGTAAGGTTGAATTGATAGAAGATAAAGGCAAGTGATGCTGCGCAGGAATAACAATTTTAGATATACTACGCGATACCACCTGAGCTAATTCAGGGCTAAGTTGACCAATAACTTCAAGTGTATCCAAGTCATATTCGCCAACACTATTCGTATCGCGAGGAAACTCCACCTGAGCAACAACAACTTGAGAAAAAGAACCTAACAACATAGCCACGGATAAACAGGCAATTCGTATCTGCAATTTAAGGCTGGCAAAAATAGCGTAGGCCTTACGAGACCAATGCTTAAAGCTAAACGTCCTTTTTGTATTAATAAATAATTTTTTCATTGCTAGAAGGTTTAAATCTGCTGCAAATATAAAATAAAGTCGTAGTACAGCACTTTTTTTTTACCTTTGGGCAAAATTTGAGCATGCCAACACATTTATTTATAGTTTTCATGCGCTAATTTTACTAAAATCAATATCTAAAGAAGCATTCTACTACTTATTTAGAGTACACTTTGTCTTTTTTTATCACTAAACCAAAGATGATGATAAAAATTATCGTCTAATAAATGTTATAGTTAAAATGAAGAGCTTAAAAGGGGCCGAACTTAAAAAACTTATTCAAGGTTGTACCGATAATAATCGGAGAGCCCAGAAAGTTCTTTATGAGAAATATTTCGGAACCATGATGAGTATTTCTTTGCGTTATTGCGCTGATTGGGACGAGTCGATGGAGGTAGTGAATAGTGGGTTCTTAAAAATATTTTTAAAGATAAAAAGTTATACGGGCAAAGGCTCTTTTGAGGGGTGGATGAAAAGAATAATCATTAACACAGCCTTAGATTATCTCAAAAGTCTCAAACCTTATTCCGAAGAAATAGGGGATAAAAACACCTTTGACAACGACTATTATATCGAGAACACAGCACTAAATAATTTTAGTGTTGAGGACATCCTAAAACAGGTTCAAACCCTACCCCCCATGACAAGAGCAGTCTTTAATCTCTATATTATGGAAGGTTTTAAACATAAGGATATCGCTGCAAAATTAGGAATTAGTGAAGGTACTTCACACTGGCATTTGCAGAATGCTCGCAAATTATTACAAGAGAAAATAAATAGATTCTAAAACAAATATCAAGTATGTCAAAATTAAAAATCGACGAATTATTCCAACGAAAGCTCAAAGAGTTGGAAGTTCAGCACAAGCCGGAATACTGGTCCAAGATGGAGAAGGAACTCGAAAGTTCCATGCCAATTGGTACTGCTGCCGGTACAGGAGCTGTTGGTAGTGCCATGGGTAAGATTTATCTTTTTATTGGTATCGCCACCGTTATAAGTGTTGGTACCATTATTGGTCTTTTCTCCTCAATACATTCTACTAAAAGTGAATTGTCAGCGCAGAAAATTGATAATCAATCACCTATTACTTTAACTAGTAAAAAGAACAATAAAAAAGATCCCGTATCAACCGTTAAATATAGCTCAAATGGCAGCGAGGAAAGTAATACAACTATTCATCGCTCTTTATCTGCGAAGAAAACCATTAGCAAAGTAGATATCCGAAGAACTTCTACCAAAGATGCTCGTATTAAAACATCTCATAAAGCTATTGTCAATACAAGAATCAACAATCAGATTAGAACTCATAAACTGCTAGCTAAGACAAGCAAAGCATCGAATGGTATTAATAAAACAAAATCTGTTGACGACAAGAATATTAGGACAAACAAAGTTTCTAATGAGATTATCATCACCGATTTAATTACTATTGATGAGAATGAAACCTTCTTCGTCTATACCAGAAAGCCATTTATAAAGTATATTAAGACTAAAAACAAAGGGAAATACTCAACTATTACCAGTAGTAATCAGTTAATTACAATTTACCCAATTAACAAGCCCATAAAAAGAGTCTTCAGAAAAAGACGTAGTTTCTTACAACGATTGGGGATTAAAAAATAAGAAGTTTAATAATAATACAAAAAAAAAGCTCGCTGAAAAGTGAGCTTTTTTTTTGTATTTTTACTCCTACAAATAAACACTATTATGCACAGAATATTACTCTCTATTAGCTTTATTATTAGTCTTGGAATTTTAAGTTTTAGCAGTTGCTCTTATGCTAAAGTAAAGCCAAGTGCTTCTGCAAAAAACGCTACTAATATCGTTATTGCCATTACAAAAGCCCATGGAAGCAGAGGCTATCGTCAATACACAAAATGGATTCAACATTTTGATTCAAGCATTGTAATCTATGATCTTTATGGTTTAAGCACCGATAGCATCAACACTATTCTACCTACTATTGATGGCTTATTGGTAAGTGGTGGTCCTGATGTAAATCCACATTTATACCATGGTGACAGTTTAGCCTTTGAATGCGAAACGCCTGATAACTACCGAGATTCCATTGAGTTACAAAGTATAGACTATTCCTATAAACACCAATTGGCCATACTCGGAATATGCCGTGGGCAACAAATTATCAATGTCTATTTTGGAGGAAGTTTATACTCTAATTTACCAACGCAGCATCCCTCTAATATTATCCACAGAAGAAAAGATACTATCGCCTACCACAGCATTCATATTGTTCCAAAAACATTTCTCTATGCTCTATATAGTGTCGATACCGCTTGGGTTAATTCGGCTCATCATCAAGCTATCAGACGATTAGGGCAAGGGCTTATTATTGATGCCTATGCTCCTGATAATATTATTGAATCCATCAGTTTAAAAAATCAAAATTATCCCAACTTCTTTTTAGGAGTACAGTTTCATCCGGAGCATTTGGGTTTTAATAACGAACTTGCCAATAGCATTGGTAAAAATTTTATTGGTTCGGCCAAAATTATTCACTCAAGTAAAGAACAGTAATTATGACAAAATGGTCACTTGGTTATGAACTATTGCGCTATTATGTACGATTTGTTTTTAAACTATTCTATAAAAAGGTACAATCGGTGGGCAAGGAAAATATTCCTCAAAAAAAGCCTATTATTTTTGCTGCAAACCATCAGAATGCGCTTATGGATCCATTGGCAATTATTTTCACTAATCCAAGGCAAAGCGTATTTCTAACACGAGCCGACATTTTTAACAATCCTATATTACTAAAAATATTTACTGCTTTTAAGATGCTACCGGTTTATCGCATTAGAGATGGTGCTGATAGTTTAAAAAATAACGAACGCATTTTCAATAAAAGCGTTGAAATACTGGAAGCAAAGATGTCAGTAGCCCTATTTCCGGAAGCTACTCATACTGATAAAAGGCGAATGAGGCCTTTAAAAAAGGCTGTTCCAAGAATTGCCTTCCTTGCTGAGGAAAGTAACAACTTTGAACTAGATCTGCAAATAGTACCCGTAGGTATCTATTATGAAGACTATATTCACTCCAACAGTAATCTCTTCGTCAATTATGGGAAAGCCATTACACTTAAAAAATATAAGGAGCTATATGCCGAAGCTCCTCCAAAGGCCTATAATGCCTTTCGTAAGGAATTGGAAGAAGCCATTAAACCACTTATAATTCATATTGAGGACGAGAAACATTATTCTCTTTATGAAAACATACGACTCTTTTATAGAGCAAGAATGCGCTCTAAATTAAATCTTAATACAGAAACTCCCTTAAACAATTTTAAAGCGGATAAAGCTACAATAGCTAAAATCGAAAACTATTTCTCCAATGATGAAAATAACATTGAGAATTTAGAGCACGAATTTGCAGAACTAAAAAGATACAGCACGCTTCTTAAGATACCAACGAATAACTTCACTCACCCCAATGCCCCAATTATATTTTCAAAAGCCTTATTATTTCTTCTGGCATTTCCCATTTATTTTTATGCGCTTGTCAATCATATTATCTATTATCAATTGAGTATGAAATTTATTCATAAGATAAAAGACCAACAATTTTACTCTTCCTTTAAATTTGGCATTTCTATTATCATTGCACCCCTATTGTATTTAATCAATTCAGGTATTTTCTATTTTTTTAGCAGAAATATTGATTGGACAATAATCTATTTCTTTAGTTTACCTATTTCTGCATTTTTTGCCAACAAATACCGCTACTTATGGAAAGACTTCCAAGAGCAGTTACACATTTGCAAAGGCAAAAAGAAAAACAAAAAGATTTATTCCCTGTTTAAAGAGAAACAAGAGCAGCTAATTGAACGGTTAGACCAACTAACTAACTAAACATATTACCATTAATATACACAGTTACAATACTATACACCAATTATAACAAATAAACCTATGAAACGAATCATTTCATTTAGCATTATTTTATTAAGCAGTATTTTATTATTTTCTTTCTCCTCTGTTAATCAATGGAAAACATATAAGAGTATTAACGGGGTAAATATATATTATAAAACAGCCAACTGTAATACTGAATATAATAAAGTTGAGAGCGAGTATTATGTATTCAAATACAAAAATACAAACAACTATTCTGTCCGTCTTTCGTGGAAGTTAAATGTGTGGGTAAATGATTTATGCCGGTCCTGCAATCTCCCTTCTCCCAACGAATATGAGTTAAGTTTAGACATTAAAGCAGGACAAACATTGGAATACAACTGCAATGATAACAGTAAAGCCTTTAAACTTTTTAAAACATCTAAAGCCGTGAAAACCAAGGATAACATTCGATTTGAATTTACCCAAATAATGGTAAGTAAATTAGACTAAAGCTTTCCAATAAAAGTATACGAAATTACAAGGAGATTAACTCTTCAGGGCTATTCTCCTCATACCTAAGATTATCCATAATATATAATTGTCTATCGGGAGTATTTTTACCCATATAGAAAGACAATACCTTTTCTATTCCGGATTCTTTAGTCAGGATAACAGGATCAAGGCGCATCGATTTTCCAATAAAATGCTTAAACTCATCGGGAGATATTTCACCTAAACCTTTAAATCGGGTTATTTCAGGTTGCGCACCCACTTTAGCAAGTGCATTAAGTCTTTCCTCATCAGAATAACAATAGAATGTCTGTTTTTTATTTCTCACACGAAAGAGTGGAGTTTGCAGAATATAAATATGCCCTGCTTTTACCAACTCCGGATAAAATTGCAAAAAGAAGGTAAGTAATAGCAGGCGGATATGCATACCATCAGTATCGGCATCCGTAGCAATAACAATGTTATTATACCTCAGATTATCCATATCCTCTTCAATATTAAGGGCCGTTTGAAGCAGGTTAAATTCCTCATTCTGATAAACAACCTTTTTACTCATTCCATACGAATTGAGGGGCTTTCCTTTTAGGCTAAAAACAGCTTGAGTATTTACATTCCTCGACTTGGTAATAGAGCCGGAAGCAGAATCGCCCTCCGTAATAAACAAAGTAGATTCAAGTCGTTGTTCCTTATTTGTATTATAGTGCACTCTACAATCTCGTAATTTCTTATTATGCAAGCTAGCTTTCTTAGCACTCTCACGCGCCAGTTTCTTAATACCGGCCATTTCTTTACGTTCTTTCTCGGACTGCAATATCTTGCGACGCAATGCATCTGCCACATCAGGATTACGATGTAAGAAATTATCCAAATTACGCTTCACCATTTCATTAACGTAATTCCGAACTGTTTGTCCTCCCGGCTCTATATGTTGTGAACCCAACTTAGTCTTTGTTTGCGATTCAAAAACAGGTTCCTGAATCTTAATACTAAAGGCAGCAACAATAGAAGTTCTTATGTCGGAAGCATCATAATCTTTTTTATAAAATTCACGCACTGTCTTCACAATAGCTTCTCTAAAAGCAGCTTGATGCGTTCCTCCCTGGGTAGTATGCTGACCATTAACAAAAGAGTAATATTCCTCACCATATTTTTTGGCAGCATGAGAAAAGGCAAATTCAAAATCATTTTCCTCAAGGTGTACAATAGGATACAAAATTCCGTCATCAATATTTTGCTCCAACAAATCCAGGAGTCCATTTTTAGAGATAATCTTTTGACCATTAAAATTAAGCACCAACCCTCTATTCAGGTAGGCATAGTTCCATAGTAAACGTTCAATATATTCAAATCTAAATTTATAGGCTGTAAATATCTCTTCTTCAGGCACAAATTTTATCAAAGTCCCATTCTTCTCATTAGGGGTATCAATATCTTCTTCACGAATAAGTATTCCCGATTTATATTCTACCAATTTAGATTTACCCTCTCTAAATGTCTGAGCTAAAAACAATTGAGAAAGTGCATTAACTGCTTTCGTTCCCACGCCATTAAGTCCGACCGTCTTTTTGAAAACTTTAGAGTCGTATTTTGCCCCGGTATTAATTTTAGAAACACAATCTACCAAAGCACCCAGAGGAATTCCCCTGCCAAAATCTCTAACTTCTACCTGTTTACCACTGATAGTAATGAGAATCTGTTTACCATTACCCATGATAAACTCATCAATGGAATTATCAAGTACCTCCTTAATAAGCACATAAATTCCATCATCGGGAGAAGCGCCATCGCCTAACTTACCAATATACATTCCCGGTCGCAAACGAATATGATCTTTCCAATCAAGTGATTTTATGCTATCTTCATTATATTGTGCTGTTGCCATAGGTATCTATTATTTAATTGCACAAAATTAAGGCTTTGCCATTAATGACAAAGCCTTAATTTTAATATTTATCAACGAAATATCGTTAAAAATAATTCTTTACTAAAGCAATTTCTTATTTTGAGCCTGAATAACCATTTTATCATTAGTTCCATTGGCATAATAAACAAATGCAACAATAGAAAGATTACTCGGTTTCCAATCCTTAGCAATTTTATAGGAAGAATATGTTTTAATAAAGTACTGTCCCTTACTAAGACTACCATTGGCAAATTCCTCGCCCCAAATGGTATTAATAGCCCCTCTCAATACGTGCTTATGATTATAATTTAATATTTCCGGAACACTTCCAACTACCGCATTATTATTCTTTTGCGCTTGAATAATATCACTTTCAGTAAGCATAACAGAGACCTTATATTTCGCTGCCGGCATGTTGGATAAAACAGTCATTTTCACCTCAACATCAATACTGCTATCAGCCGAATTATAGGAAGGATTTAACTCAATATAAATATCCGGACGTTTGGGGAGGGAATCGAGCACTAAACTCACCGCAGTACCAAAGGCAGCCCTATCGAGCAAATACCCACCATTTTGTTTTTTTCTATTAACCATTCCCTTGGGCAATGGAGCGCTAATGGCACCAAATGTGGTAGCTATTGCATGTCCGGCAGCAGTTCTGAAATCGTAATTATATGGTGCTGCCTTAGGCCGGGCAAAGAAGCCGACATGTTCTGCCATTACCACAATTCTATCTCCATATACTTTTTGCAAATCTTCAATAGTTTTATGGGCTGTCGGACAGTTTACACATTCGTGTCCGGTAAAATCCTCAAATAACAATTTACGAACGGTATCTCCTTTTACCACAGGAGCATGTTGTTTCATATAAGGCGCTTCAACTTTGTCGCAAGAGGCTAGTACAAATAAGCAACTTATTGCAATAAAAAGCACATATTTTAATCTATTTTTCATATTCTATATCTATTAGTACCAAGGAATAACACCATTACTCCCCTATTATTTTCAAAGAAATTACCATTAAAAACTACTATTAATCGATAAGCTTAAGCCATTTGAAGCCGGCACAGCCCTACAAACTCCACCCACACAAACTATGCCTTCGCGCTGACGACCATAGCCCAAAGTGATACGAGTAGCACTATGGGTATAACCCATGGTAGCATAAGGATAGTAAGCGGAAGCATATTGGCCTGTAATACCTTGATTATATAGTAGAATTGCTGCAGCGAAGAAACCATGATTATTGTATTCCAGCATTGCCGAAGACCAATTACCCTGATCTTGCTTAGTGAATAACGATTGCAATTCAAGATGCAGCGAATTATAGGGTTTAAATTTCCACCATATATCGGCAATACCAATATTTGCTTTTACATTAGGAACGGCATGACCTTCATTAATAAGCATATTATAAAACACATTCATATACATCAATGAGACATTCCACTTTCTAGATAATTTACGATGAATCTTAATATTAAAATCAGAGAAATACTTCTCATCACCCAATTTAAAGAAATCTGACTTATAGCCTAAAGTCCCTGCTTGTCCAATGGCTGTGCTATCATTTATTTTGGATTTATTAATGGAATTGGAAATGGAATAATTGATATTAACACTGGTGCCATATTTACCACCCAATAGGGTTTTCTTCTTTAACTTATATATCAGCGTAGTTTGCAAACCCATTTGCCCATTGGCTTGTGAAGCATAAGGATACATTGCCGCTAAACTATAGGCATGCTGACGCGTCATGGCTGGAATATAACCCACGGGTAAATCAAAACCGGTGGAATTTCTATTGGAACGGAAATCCATATTATCGACCCGTTCGGCTTGAATACTAAAGCCTAATCCTCTTTTTGAATACCCAAATTCTGCCATTACGGCATTGCCAGATTTATAAATCATGGAGTTGGAAGCATTGGGATCGTTAATTTTAGTGCCTACTTCCATCTTAAAATTATACTTCCCTCTATACAACTCAATACGAGCAGCCTGCGCCGCTACATTTTCCGGTAATTTAAAAATCGGATCTTGAGCTGTTTGAAATCGGCTTACAAAACTGTAGCCCAAAAACACTCTTGTTTTAGCATCAGCCCACTTGTCAATCAAATCATTTACCGAAAGCTGGCCATCAATACCACGAATTAATCCGGGACCTAAACTCCAATAGTAGCGTTGTTTTGCCGCTAATGCAGTCAGAGTAATGCCTTTGACTTTATATTTTACTCTTACCCCATCAAGGGAATTATCAAAGCCTAAATTCCACTCTTGATAGGAACGTAGAATCATCCCTGTGCCAAACTGCTCATAAAAATTTCCTGCTGTAATATCAATCTGTTTGTTTCGATAGCGCAAAAAACGATAGCCAAAGCCGTTTCCTTTCCATCGGGAATCGTAACCTTGCAATGGCGGCATAAATAGCTCATAACGCATTCCTGCTTCAAAATTTTTATTGGTATATCGCATTTCGAAGAAAGCATTAACGGCCATCTTCTGCGGAATAGCATCAGCACCAATGGTACTGTCCTTTTTATAATACTGAGCATCAGCCTGAAAACTACCATGCACTTCTCCACCTCCCAATACTTGAGCAAGAATAGCCTTACTACCAAAACTCATAATTGCTACTATCAAAAATGCTCGTAAACTATTTTTCATAAGTTTAATATTTATTAAACGGCCCGTATGAATATTACAACAAAATTCTAGATTTATATTTTAAGAATACGGATGATATAAACTGTTGATGTTTTTATCTTATCCAATTCTATAATCACACAAAAAGTGGCCTATTGCTAGCTAAATAATACAAAATTTAATTAGAGATACTTTCTCCTTTTTTTAATTTCCTCACCAAATTAATTAACTCCAACTCAGAGCCTTCAGTAAAGGAAGTATGCTGCCATACAATTTCCCCTTTGCCATTAAGCAAAAAAGTATGAGGAACTAAGCCAACACCCATGGCACGCTTAAAATCACCATTTTCATCTAAATATACCTCATAATCCCAGTCCTTACCATTCACAAGAGGCAAAACGCCTCCTGAAGTGCGCGAATTATCAACAGAAATAGCAATTAACTTAACGCCGGTTTCCTCTCTCCAATCATCATAAACATCAGCTATGGTTGTCAACTCCTGAACACAGGGCTTGCACCACGTAGCCCAAAAGCTAATGATAATAGGATTTCCATTATTTTGGAAGCTGGAGGTATTTACAATTTTACCATCTAAAGTTTTTACATCAACTTTGGGCAATGTTCTTTTGGCATCAGTAGTAAAAGAACCCATTAGAATGAGAATTAATAAAAACAAAAGTCCTTGCGTTTTTTTCATAATTAATAAATTTATAGGTTGTGTGTGTGTGTAATAAAATACTATAGATTGCAAATGTAATAAAAAAGCTAAAGTATAGTCTAGTAAGCCAATACTTTTTTTATGGTAAATTCAACCAGCATACACACTTCTTCTAATTCACCATTACAAACTATCAACTCCAACACTCACCAAACCTATAGGGACCTCAACGAAATCCCCCTCACCCCCATTTTTATTATCCGAAATATATTTAAGGCTAAGGCTTCCTCGTCTTTGGCTAGCATCGCGAATCAAAAATAAAGGTTCATCATCATCAATGGCAGTGGATATGGCATAAACCAATACCTTTGAACTAACCAAGTCCATTTTATGATTGGCATTAAAGTTTGCCTCCATATCATCGTAGATACTATCCATTCCGTAAATTTCATCTGCTTTATCTCCCTCTTCATCAGCTATATAACATTCTGCCAGAATATTCATAGACAAAGGATGCATATATAGATAATTGGCAGGAGTAAACGGATAATCACAATAAAAGTCGCGCTCAAACTCCTGTATCTTTTCAATAAACAAACAGCCGTCAATAATACTCCGGCCGTCCTTTTCGTATTCTCTTTCGTTAAAACTATATGTTTTTTCTATTTTCATGATTTTGGCTTTAGACAGTTTTTATAAATATAAACAAGCATTTTCCCCACATCAAGATGTAAGATGCCATAAATTTTTCTCATTCCAAAAATAATTGAGTGTGCTCTCTTTTCGATAAGTTTGGGATTATTGCCCACTAGATTAGGTCGATATATACTTACAAACTCCAGTAATAATTGTTGGATTTCCGAATCAGGAATCCAGCGAAAGGCCCTTACGGTATCCTCAGCAAATAAGGCATAGGATTTGAAATCACATCCTTCTTCTTCGTTTCCCAAAAACCACGCACCGGACATTAGCTTTACCGAATTCCAAATTTGCTTTTGTAGAAAAGGTCGATGAAGGTCTGCCAACTCATTCTTTACTTCCAGATTATATACGTAGGCCAACTCGCAATAATTTAAGCTCTCCTTATCACTTAACAGCTTTTTATAGATCATTTCTTCCATGTCTCATCCTCCGTAATTTCAAAACGAATAATATCCTCAAATTTCCATTTCTCACTTGCTTCGAGAAGAAGGATAAATGGCTCCGGAATCATAATGGAGAAAGCCGCATCTCCTTGGTAGAAATGAGGGATGACGGTAACAAAATTTCTATTTTCATCAAATGTCAACAGCCAACATGATTTGGCTTGGGTAAGGCTGATTTGTGTTTGTAAACCTTGGTGTTTACGACTTAAAAGTATTGCTTTGTAATTTTGATTTTGAAGTAGTTTTACTTCTACAATGGCAGTTTTCATCTC
Organism: Bacteroidales bacterium; assembly: GCA_015493685.1. Lineage (GTDB taxonomy): Bacteria > Bacteroidota > Bacteroidia > Bacteroidales > UBA1556 > UBA6267. Next base: position 1,965 of record WGCS01000113.1, on the reverse strand, counting down.
TTGCTCCAGGCAAGAAATCTCCATTTTCCTATCACTAAGATGGATGCATAATTTTGTTTTCATTGTGTAATAATTTTAAATTAATAATTCAATTATTACATCAAGCAAGAATATGTTTTGGTGATTACTCATCACTTTTGGGCGAACGCCCCACATCTTCATTAAACCACCGTGCCATGAGTTGGGTCGGTTGGTATTCGTCCTCTAACGAATTCTTGATGTTTATGCTACAAAAGTAAGAAAAAATTTAAGACACTTTTAATTCCCTGATTTTTTATTCTCCAAGGTAAATTCTACCGGCAAATGCAACTTTTTGGATTATGAAATTATAAAATAATTCAAAATGCGTACTAATACTTTCGCTTAAGCCATTAAAGCCTTTGCGCCTATCTACAGGTAATAAATAAAAATAGTACGTATGCGCTGTTCCAAATCCTAACATAATTATTGTTGTATTGTTTGGATAGCAAAAATCAGAAGCTTTTTTTAATATTACACTATGTGGATGGCCGTACGCTTGGGTTTAAACTATTAGAATTTTTTGTTCTTTAATGGATGGCCGCGAAAGAATTCACTCACCAACACTAAAGAAATTAACTTGGCGAATAAAGCTGTCTGATAAATACAAGGTAACAAACGAAGCGGAAAGTAAATATTTATATATTAAACCTATATATCAACAAATTAACAAAGAGTATAGCGCTTAAATATAAATTATTTATACAAAAAAAAAGCCCTCAATATGAGGGCTTAAAAAGCGGTCTGGACGGGACTCGAACCCGCGACCCCCTGCGTGACAGGCAGGTATTCTAACCAGCTGAACTACCAGACCAATATTTTTAAGAACTAGCTTGTCTTTCAAAGCGGATGCAAAAGTAAAACTTTTTTCCTTACTTCCAAGAGAAAAATAAAAAAAAGCGAAATTATTTTTCTTTTACGGAAAGTAGATATTTCTTGATTTACATTAGGAAATGATTTATCTTTGCATTTGAATTCTATAAAAGAGTATATTTTGGATTTAGAACACATCGTTGAGTCAATATTAGCAAAGAGCCAAAAGTTGGTAAGACAGAAGAATATACTTTTGGAGGAGAATGAACAGCTTAAAGTAAGCCTTAAGGAACTTAAAGCTAAGCTTTCGAATCAAGAATTGAGTATTAACGAATTATTAGAAAAACAAAAGGTTCAGCAAATGGCTGGGATTTTTGGGAAGGAAGAAAAGAAGACCTCACTAAAGAAGATTGATGAGGTAGTGCGGGAGATTGATCGTTGTATGGCATTATTAAATAATTAAGCCTTATGGGCAAATTTGCAATAAACATAAATGTAGCTGGCAGAAACTATCGACTTAAAGTCGAAGAGAGTGAAGAGGAGTTTGTAAGAGCCGGCGCTGCTTCTATAAATGATAAAATTGGGGAGTTCTCGGGCAATTATGCCTTTAAGGATAAGCAAGATTTGCTAGCAATGGTAAGCATTATGTTTGCCACTGAGCTGACAAAACTTAAGATCACCAATGAAGACAAAGTAGTTGTAGCCATAGAAAAATTACAAGAGATAGATTCAATCTTATCAGAATAAGTTCTTTTAAAATACGGACCCGCACCATTTTGTATTAAGTATATAAACTCAACAGATACTTAATTAGGGACAAGCTCTTAAAGAGTTTTAGAAAAGGCCTCAACCTTTATGGTTTCTGCTTCTGCAGGACGGTGGACTTTCGACGATTCAGGCATCCCTACCCATGTTATAATGGGGTTTATTATACAACAAAATGGTCGGGTTTTTTCTTTTCTACATTTCCTACCCTTGCTAACTTTTATTTTTAAATCTTTATTAATAAACCTATGAGTCAGTATATTATTTATGCAGTTATTGCAATCCTATTTGCTGCTATTGGATTTGGCATTGCCTTGGCGTTAGCCAAAAGCCAAGCCAAAAAGAATGCAAACAGCATTATTGCTGAGG
>WGCS01000112.1 GCA_015493685.1 Bacteroidales bacterium | reverse complement strand
GTATAGTTATTAACTGATATTCAATAATATATATATTGATAATATTAAAGAAATAAGCAGACTCGACTTACCCCAGTCTAAATAAAAAAAACACTTCACCCAATGTAATGAGTGAAGTATAAAAAATGAAAAAATGAGATTTATGTGTATGTATCTATCCTCCATAATAATTTACATCCTTTAGTTTAAGTCTTGAATAAGACGCTCGGCTTCTCTAATAAGATAGAACGGCATTGATAGTAATTGATATTTTACTTCTTGCATTTTCTTATCAACCTTGATGCTTGTTTCTGATACTACGACTGATGGAGGGCTCGCATAAAAACGAATCGCCTTTTTTATTTTCTTTTCCGAAACATAAATCTGCAAAGATTTTAATTTCCCGGCTTTCCCGGCTTTTACTTCAATTGGGATAATTGTTCGTCCCGACTCTAACAGATAGTCTAATTCGGCTTCTGAATTTCTTTTTTCGCGGGCCCAATAATAAATTGCATGGTCGAGGTAGCAAGGGGGTAAGGTGAGCAATTCTTGTCCTACAAACTGTTCGGCCAAGCTTCCTTCATTAAATATTGATTCATTGTTTATATCAGTTAATCGTAGTTTTAATATATGGTTGGATAAACCAATGTCTAAAAAAACGAGCTTGAAAACCTTCTCGTTTACTCCATATTGCAAAGGAATATCGTTGGACTTTGAACTGTGAATAAAGTGAATTAATCGACTCATTTTCATTAGATGCAGAGCATCACGAATAATGTTGGAACGAATGGTGTTATCAAAATTCACATACTTAAATTTATTTCCAATTGTTTTTGGAATAAAATTTAATAGACGATTCATTATGTCACGTTGTGAGGAATTTCCATATTTAGAAAAGTCGAATTCAAGTGACCTAATTAAGCTTTCGTGCACCTTATGAACCTCAAGTATGCTTTTAGATTGTGTATAAACCTTTATGGCCTCAGGCATCCCTCCCACAATATAATAAACTCGAATAAGTTCCAATAATTTATTGTGAATAGCTAAAGGAATCTCTTGCTTTAGTGTATAGTTTTGAAGGTATTCAACACTAATATCTTCACCGAGAGCCCATAAAAACTCATAGAAACTCATGGGGTACATATAGGCAAACTCAACTCTACCCACAGGCATGGAGCTTTTCATATTGTTTAATGCATGATCGAGTAGCGAACCAGCCGCAATAATATGAAGCTGAGGATGTTTTTCATAAAAATAGCGTAGTGCTATAATAGCGTTTGGGCAGGCTTGTATCTCATCAAAAAACAGCAATGTATGATTTGCAATAATCTTTTTTCCAAATAAGGTTTCAAGATTAAGCATTATTTGTTCTGTATTAAAAGTTTGAAAAAGCTGTTTCAATTCCGCTTGCTCTTCAAAATTTAATGTTATGATGTCATTAAAGTTATTTTGAGCAAATTTTTTAACAATAAAAGATTTCCCTACTTGTCGAGCACCCCTAATAATTAGGGGTTTACGGTTAAGTGAATCCTTCCATTCTACCAAATATTCTGTAAATTGACGTTTCATTTTATTCTAAGTTTTAGCAAATATACTAAATTACCCTGTAAAAAAGCAAATATACGTTAAAATACGTTTGGAAAAATGTAAATATTGTATAAATATACGTTTGTATTTTAGCATACAACTATCTTTCAGCAGACCTTAATTAGAATATGCTTCTCTCAATTACATTGAGTTAAGTATAAAAAATGAAATCGTGATATTTATGGAAGCTTATCCTCCATAGTAATAAGCAAGGCGAATACCCCTCAGTCGGGTTCTAAAAACATTACTAAACTGATTACGTTTTGTAAATTTATCCCTATTAGCGGATGATAAATTTACTACTAAGTCGTTCCGAAGCATTTTCATTATAATAAACAATATTATAAAGTCCAGGTTTAAAGGTTTGAGTTGGTAGCTTTAAGTAATTCTCACTATTTACAATATGCTCTTTATAAAATATGGTTTTGCCAAGCATATCAATAATTACTATTGTATAATTATCCCCTTGTTTAGCATAGCTTAATCGAGCATATATATTGTCATTATCGTAGATAGTAGATAGCTCAACATCTTTATTATTGTTATCACAGTTTACAAAAATAGGATTAAAAGTTTCGTTTTTACCATCATAATCTGTCTGCTTTAGCATATAATAGAAGTTACCTCCGGCCGCATTCCAATCGGTATAAGTATAATTGATTACTGTATTAGAGTTTCCTGCCCCAATAAGGGTTGCAATTTCTTCATAATGCGCTGCATCTTCACTACGCAAAAGCGTAAAATAATCATTATTTTCTTCCGTTGCCGTACTCCAGTTTATTACCACATTTTGCTCTTGGCATTGAGCCGTAAAGCTTAGTAGTTGGATTGGCAATGGATTGGCTACATTATTGGTAGAGCCAAAGGTGACATTTACATTATCAATTGAAATTGCATTATTTATTTGTATATCACCTGAACTTATAGTACTTGCTGCATCAATTGTAGCAGCTTCATCTACCCAGTTTGATCCATCAAAACGTGCAAACCGAAGTGAGTCAGCATTGATACTTTTAATTCCACTTTCTGCACCATCTTTCCAGAATAGATCAACTTTCGATTGTGAACCTGATGCTGATGAACTTACATTCCAGTATTCAACATCACTTACTTTTACTAAGGGTGCGCTCACATTGCTTCCACCTGGAGCAGCTGATTCATAGTATTGCACTGTAATGGTAGCCGACTTAGCCGTTGTATTTAGACTTAATACTTTTAGCGGAGCATATTTTGTTCCATCGCCAACATCGTAACGAAAAATGGTGCTTCCAATACGTGAAACAGGACCTTTAATATGCTGTGATTTTTTTGCATAGCGAGTCTTCCCACTGCCGGTAAATAATAATGTTGATGAAGTTGCATCAACAATACCACCTTTTAAATCAAAATTACCTGTTACCGTAATATCCGAGTTAAGTTTTAATCCGGCATTATTCTTTAAATACATACCAGTAAAAGTGGTAGACTTGCTTCCGTTAATACTTTGTTGAGATGATCCTTTAAATAGGACTACTCCGCCAGCACTTCCTGTAAATCCCGTATTATTTGCATTATTCGTCCAGTCGCCTTGCAATATAATATTGGCGGTGTCTGTGGCTACAATTTCTCCATTTCCAGAAATGATTACTTGGCTAAAACCAGCGTAAGAGCTTAGTAAAAAAAGTAGTGATACTATTATATTTATTTTGTATCTCATAATTTTATTTTTTCTTTGTGTAAGTGTATAAAACTCCTGCACGATCTTTCAAAACCATTTTCTTCTTAGTAAGTGAATCAATGAAATAGCTTTCTTTATCGCTTGATGAAGTATGATTTCCAACACTTTCAATGGTAAAAGTGATTATATCTCCTTTTAGCTTCCAGCTTTTATATAATAATGTTTCCATATTATCAGATTGTGCACTGCCATCAGGGTTTATGCTAAAATTAAGTTTAGCTTCACTTTGGTCTATCCACGAACCATACAATAATTCTTTATCAATTGTTTTAGACACAATAGTAGCCGAGTCTACCTTTGCAGCTGATGCTAATTGCCCAACAGGATTCTCTTGAACCACCGTATTACACGAAATGATAAAGAGTGTGATGATTAGAACTAATGTGGCATTCTTTACTAACATAATTTATCAATTAGTTTGCATTCATTTGTTTCCAAAAACTACCATTATAAAAATAGATGTTCCCGTTTGTATTAACATAGATGTCGCCGAGCGTTGCTGATGTTGGATTACCGCTACGAGGTTTTATATGAAGTATATCATCAATATTCACAGATCCTGCTACGTCTAAGGTATGAGTTGGCGCATTATTCCCATTACCAATACCTACTTTAACACCTGCAGTTGTAATACCAGTAGCATAAATAGCATCTCCAATATTCAATTCGTTACTACTAGTAGAAGCTGTTGCGTTCATTCCTTTTCCAATCAAAATATTATTAATACCAGTGGTCAAATTAGAACCACTTGAGTCTCCAATAGCCGTATTATCGGTGCCTGTTGTCAATGTAACCAAAGCACTCGCACCTAGGCCTGTATTACTTGCTCCTGTTGCTGATGCTCCTGCATTAATACCAAGGAATATACTCGAAGTGGCCACGGTCTTTCCGTCACTTAAATCATTAATTGACTGAGCGCCTCCACTACCGCCTAAGCTAACCCAACTTGTTCCATCATAATAATAGAAACCAGCAGTTGCATCTGTTTGATAAATCATTAAGCCAGTTGCAGCACTTGAAATATTTGATTTTTGTGCAGCAGTCATTCTAGGAATTAAAAGACCAGAAGTAGTTGATGCAATATCCAAGGCAGCCGAAGCGTCTGGTGCTTGGTTGTTTATCCCAATATGAGCATCGGCAGCGCTTGGGTAAACATTTGTTCCATAAATAGCATCACCAATATTCATTTGATTGCTTCCTGTTAGGTTTGCTACATTTATATTATAACCAATTGCGATATTATTATCACCACCAGTTTGTTGCCCACCTGCACTATAACCTAACATTAAATTATTTTTACCTGATACTAGACTGTTTCCCGCACTAGAGCCAACTGCAGTATTGTCTCCATCAGTAGATGTATGGGATTGTAAACTAAATTCGCCTATACTAACATTGTTTTGACTGCTTTGACTAACTAGCAATGAAGATATTCCTATAGCAGTATTGCCATTTCCTCCTATGTTAGCTTTTAAAGCTTCGTAACCTATAGCTGTATTCCTTACGCCATTAGTTGTATTCTCCATAGCCTTATAACCTATAGCCGTAGATTTAGAAACATCAGTTCCTGTTTTCATTGCATCTATTCCAATAGCAACATTATATTGTCCATTCCAAGACCCACTTGGGCTAAGGTTAACTCCTGCATTTTTACCCAAAGAAATATTATGCACTGTGTCCGATGCTGCATCACTCAAATCATTAATTGACTTTGCACCAGATGAAGTAACCCAGGTTGTTCCGTCAAAATAGTAAAAGCCAGCAGGAGCATCTGTTTGATAAATCATTAGTCCAGTAGCAGGACTTGAAATAGCTGCTTTTTGTGCTGCAGTCATCCTTGGAATCAACATACCCTGCGTAGTAGATTGCACATCCAAAATAGCCGAAGCGTCAGGTGTTGTCGCGCTTGAAGTACTAATGGCTACTCCATTTTGTGCCTGTAATTGTATAAAGCCAAAGAGACTGAAAGCGATGGTAAAAAGTATTTTTCTCATAATTATTATTTTTTGCAATTTTCTTATTCAGTATTGTATTTAGTTTCCTAAGGTAAAGTTGGGAAGACACACTATATAAGTGATAAAATATCTAAATACAATATATATTATCTCTATGATAGAAATATTATAAAAATACGAGTTTGATTTATTTAAAAATCAAACCCGCATTTATTTACTAAACCAAATTAAAATGAAAGTCGTAATCCTAAATTAGTATAAAAACTATTGGCTTTAGCCATATCGCCACTAGAATGCACAGGAGATAAACCCAATTGATATCCCACGTCAAGATAGAAGATAAAAATATCGACACCCATTCCAAAGTCGGCATTCATAATTAGATTGGTATAATCGCTCTTGCTAATATCAAAGGCGCCTGATTTGGTAGTATGATTTACTTTCATCACATGATGACCTACAAAACCACCAAAAACACGCACATTGAAAATATTTTCTTTTTCAGGATCAAAAAAACGGAAGCCTGCCTTCAAAGGTATCGAAAATACTCCCACAGTAGTTTCATCGGTAAGCTCTTTTCCTGTACTACTATTTTTATTTACCATTTTAGTAGATAAGGTAGCCCACTCAATTCCAGGTTGTACATAAAAGCGATTTCCAAAGGTTACCGCTGCCCCAAATTGATAACCGGGTCGTCCCGATACTGATCTGTGATGCAAAGTGCCATCAATTAAGCTTGTACCTTTGTCGGTAGTGAGTTGTAGTATATTCATACCACCATAAGCCCGAATATCAAAACTCTGGGCATAAATCGCGCTGAATCCTAAAAACAGCATTAATGTTAAAAGTGTAATTTTTCTCATGATTCTTAAATTAATTGTTTTAATAATTACAATAA
>WGCS01000111.1 GCA_015493685.1 Bacteroidales bacterium | reverse complement strand
TTCTTTATTTCGTGAATAATAATCTGATTTTCCCAATCTAAAAAAAGTATGCTTTTACGAATATCTCCAACAGTACAGCTATAACCCAGCATATGAAGCAGCCGGGCAATGCGTTCCGTTGAAAATTCAACCTCATTTTTGTCTTTTCCTCTAATGGTAACTAACATTTTATCTCCCCCCCTCGTAAACAAGATAATTAGACCTGAAATCCCGGAAGGCTGACTCTATGCCACAAATTTGGTCTTCTGTTAATCCGAGATTTAAGTCTCTGTCCCAAATATGCAGCCATTCGTGAAATACTGTAGAAACTTCTTCATCTTTTTCAGCCATCTTACACCTCTTTTTCTATAGTAATAGCGAATCTCGAACCGTCTTCAGTTTCAAAAAACAGTCCGTGCTCCTCAATACTATACTGTTTGAACGATGTGACATCTGTCGTGCACTCTTGACCTCCTAAAAATTCTTTAATCATAAATTCTAACTGCTTTTCAGTCAAATGCTTCCCGCACTTTTTATTATTCATACACCACTTTACCCGTCTTTTCAACTTTTTAACCTCCTTTTCTAACTTGTATACCTTATAATTAAGCTCACTAACAATTTTATCGTGGTTTTTTACTGTTTCGAGCAATTCTTTTTCATCCATTATTTTTCACCTCCTCTCTATAATCCAATTCTCGGGGCTAAAACTTTGCGCCCCCACTCATCTATTAATATTAAAATACGCATAGTCCTACGATAATCGTAAAACAGCCCTATACCAACGATAAATGGAGCAGCAAGTATAAAATATAATAGCACAGCAGCAAGAATAAATCCATCTATATGTATTCTCAAAGCACCCATTGCGCAAGGCATTAATGTTATTAACATGGCTGGCTCCTACGCAAACGGAATTTCTTCCGCTTTCTTTTTATTATAAATGTTAAACGGGCAGAATTGAGCAACAGAACAGTAATCTTTACACTTCCTATCTACTATTTTTCTACGTTCAATTGTATATTTTGCCACCTTAAACTTCTTTGCCCATTCGATTAATTCCTTTTCTGAATCAAAAAGCTTTTTGGCTGTCTTTCTGTTGGGAAGCATTAAGGCAAACTGTCCTCCGCTGCGCCATCTTTCCTCTGGAGTGCAAGGCTCCAATTTGTCAGCACTTTCTTTAAATAACTTAATTCTCTCGTGCAGGTATTCTTCTGCTTCTTTTAAATCCCATACCGGAATTTCAACTCTTGCAAAAGAAGCATCTGGGTAATTGCCGCTCCCAACCTTTGAGCTTTGCCAATCCCTAAGAAAACCATTGATATAAAGTTTATTAACTTCTTTACCGTTTACATGCATAAGATAACGATAAATATTTAACTGCTTTGTCCATGAATCCATACTCTTATCTCTATATACAAAAGACCATGTTGAGGTTCTCTTATAGTCTTCAAGCGCAGCGTTATCAATATCATAAACATCAATAACCCCCCGAACCTGCCAGCCGTCTATCTCAGCACTAACCCACTTTTCGGTTTCTACTCGTGGGGAATTCGGCACTACCGACTGATACTTTTCTATAAACTCTGAGGATAAATTCCCTGCCATATATCTTTTAGCAAAAGCATCCAATGCGGAATGTATAGCGCTACCCTCAAACGCCCACATAAGGTCTGTGACATCCATCTCTATTTCATCCCAATGCTGCTGCATTAGTCTGAAAACAAGAGGAGGATTCATTAATGTTGTAACTCCAATCCTGCCATCCACGGGTTTATGCGCTTTCTGCTGCATAAGGATGGCACCAACGACTATTGGAGGAAGATTATATTTATTTGTTATCTTCATTGGTTACCCCTTTCAGCAGGGTTTTAAGCGGATTGGTTGAATACAGTCTTAACATTTTTTTTGCTTGCTCTACGCTAAGTTCCTCGCTTTCTGAATTTGGGACTAATTCTTCTATGCCTAACAACTCATACAGTCTATATATCATATTTCTGTTTCTATTTGTTCTGTGTAGAGAGAATTTGGCAGTCCCTTCTATGTTTACTCTATTCATTTCTGCCTTTTCTGATAGTTGAGTAATCTTTGAATTTACTTCTTTTCTTAGCGCTTTCAGTCCCGCAGTATAAGCGTCAAGGCTGGCTCTTAAATCTTCTATTTCGTCTTTTGTTTTTTCTTCCTCACTTTTTACAGAACCCAACCCGTGGACTAAGTAGTACACGCTAATAAGAACCTCGCCCTCCTGTGCCTCAACGGCTGTCTCAATTTCTTTTATTACAGCTTTTATTTCCTTCTCTGTCAGGCTGACTCTTACTGTAAACTCAACATAAACATAATCTCCGTAATTATTAACCTCAAAAAATCTATCATGTTTATGGGAAGTGCCACTAATTCCAAATCCTATAAAAGCCTTCCGTACTTCATGTAGATTATTCCCAGGAATAAATGCATTTCCCATAACAATAAATTGTTTTTCTTCCATTTTACACCTCCTTAATCATAAAATGTTTTAGTAATATTAATAATTAAACCATTTTTAATTGTTTCAACGATGTTGGCTAATCTTTTGGTGTCCGCTTTAATGGGCAGAAGCCCTCTTACAAAAGGCACAACAATATACGCCGTATGTATCTCTGCAAAATATCCATCATGAACATCTATAACAATCTTTACACCAACAGTGTTCTTAAAATACTGCCTCCTGTCTTTTTCTGACACAGAAAAGAGAATGTCGCCAACTTTACCCACACCACAAAAGACTTCGCTCTCAATAACATCAGCACCTTGCCAGTGAGTTGTTTTAATATATCCGTTTAATTCATATTGAACACTCATTTTACATTTTCCTTTATCCACTTATTAATTTCCTTAATTTTATTCTCGCTAAATCCATCTTTTCTTAACATCACTTTATCGTTCTTATCAATTGCTCCGCTTTTAATATCTACTGTCCAACACATCGTGCCCTGCCAAATATCCAATTTTTTCTTAGTACGCCATAACAACAATTGCAGGTTTTTCATCTCTTTTTCTCCTTTCCCTCTTCTAAGGCTTTTCTTATATTATAGCAGAAATTGTGAAATTCCGTACACTTTTAAAAGAGATTCTTATTAAATAATAGGAACATCTTCTGTGAGTTCTCCATTCTTTTGTAATTGTAACTCACTCCAATCAGTTAGTCTTCCATTGCTCTGGTTTTTAAGAATTCTATACCTAATAACTTTCGGGTCATCAATGGCACGCTCAATAAAAATAATTCCCGTAGCGACGTGTTCAATTCTTCCTGTCCCATTTATTTTACTTAAATCATCTCTGCCTGCGTCCTTTCGGTTCATTTGGGACATAAGAATAACAGCAGTCACTCGGCTGAGATATTTTCTTATCTTATCTGCAACATTAGTCAGTCTGGTGTATTCGTCTTTACCGGCAAATTTATCTTCTATAAGTTGCATATAGTCCAAAATAAGAATGTCGGGCTTCGTGATAAGCGTCCACGCAATCATGTCGTTTATATCCATAAGGTCATCCCTAAAGCGGAAGTTTTTTAACTCGGGCTTTTTTAATATTTCTTTCGCTTTCTTTTGCGTTTCTCTGTTTCTTAAGTCCACTGAATACAGTTCTTGGTTATTGTAGTAAGCGATAAGTCTTCTTAGCATCTGAGATTTTACCATTTCTAATGATAAATATCCCACCTTCGCACCTTGCTTTAAGAAGTCCAGCGCTAAGTTTAAAGCAATTTGTGTTTTACCTGTTGACGTTCTTCCGGCAATAACATCGACTTCTCCTAAAGTTATAGGTAAATACTCCGTAAATGTAGGTAAATGGTCACTTTCCCAAATACGACGGCTGGCTAACCGTTCAAATTCCTGCTCATCAAATAAATCACTAAAGGCTTTCTCGGTGTCAGGCGCAGCCAACATCGCAGCCTTTGCGGCTATCTCCCGAGCCTCATCTAATTGTCCATTCTCTAATACTTCTCGCATTCTGTCTGCCATCTTAATGCCTTTACGGCACAGCCCCATTTCTTTAATGCGTTTTGCATAGTATTCAGTATTTGCTGTGTTAGGCACGGATGCAGCCAATTTCGCAATATAAGAGATTCCACCTACTTTGTTTCTTTGCTTTTGTGGTATGGCATCAAACACAGAAACAATATCAATAGGATTCTTCGCCATATATAATAACTTCATTGCCCTGAAAATAACCTGATGCTGCTCAAAGTAAAAATCATCAACATCTAATAAATTAAGTGTCTCATTTACTCTGTCGTCAACTAACTGTGCTCCTAAGAATGTCTGTTCATACTCCCCACTGTAGGGAATATTTTTAATTTCATTTATCGCCATCGTCTCACCTTCTTTTTATCTTTATAAAAGTCAATCATCTTCCCTAATGATTTAAAGTTAATAAATTGGGCTGGCTGTTTACCTTCGCTCTTTATAACCGCAGCCCAATTCTGAATTGCATTCCTAATATCATCTATTGTGTGGTCTTTTAAGATAAGAATAACAAAAGGTCGGCTCCATACTCGTAAGGCTGTGCCCATTTTAACGCCTAACTCCTGCTCATATACACGAAAGGCTGCGGTAATTGCGGCGTCGTTGCCGCCGTCCTCGTCGGCGCCATTTGTCTTTAAGTCTTTAAAGTCTTTTTCTTTTAGAAAAGGATTTTCCGACGGACTCAGTTTTTGTAAGTCTTTAATATTTTTAGTATTATCTGTAGTAGTCTCTGGTATTGGTGGGGTCAATTTGACCTGACCATTGGTGCAATTTGACCCAATGGAAGCAAGCCTGTTATAATCTATCGTGTACCACTTAGTCCTATCTATTTTCATCTGATTAAAATTTCTGCTTATTATATATCCGTTTTTCTCAAGTGATAGTATTGTTCGTTTTATCGTTGCCAAGCTCCAAAAGGGGAATTGCTCTTGCCATTTAGCATATGAGTTATATACCCACTTTTTATTATTATGGATATGCTGTGATGTTTGCAGCCAATAATGAATTTGCTGCAATATAATGCTTTCATTTAACCCTATTGCCTTAGCGAGGCTTGGTAAAACTACTAATGGGTATTCTGATATTAATAATCTGTTGTTATCCATTTTCACCTTCCTTTCGCAGGTACCCAGCCTGTTCTAATTCGTGTAAAGCATTCCTAATTGCTTTTTCTCCCTCTTTAAGTTGCTCTGCCATTCTTTCGACAGAGAATTTCCACCCATTAGGTTTACCTTGCATAAAAGCATAAAGCCCTTTTGCTTTCAGTGAGATGCTCGGATTATTTAATAAACTATTTGGGGTTACACTAAACGAATCTTTAATTGTTAATTGGCTCATTTGTTCTCCTTTTTGTTAATGTTTTCTACTATAGTGTTAAAAATATTCTTACATTCTCCACTAAAATATGCCGGGAAATATGCTTTAGTTTCTTCTTTTTTTAGATAATCCATTTCCCACAAGGGGATTTCTATTGTTATTTCTATTTCTTCGTCATTTGTTTTTATCGCCCAATCCATTTTAACCTCCTTATGATAAATTCAACTACATTAACTGTGACTGCGTTTCCTAATAGTTTATATCTTTGTGCATCACTTACTCCTTCTGTCCAACCATCAGGAAAACCCTGTAGCCTTTCGCACTCTAATGGCGTAAGCCTTCTGATGCTTCCATTTACTACGTAAAGTCCATTTTTTGTGTCAACTCCTCCGCTTAACGCATCTTTTTCACTTATTCTACTTATTTGTCGGAGTTTGGTTTCTCCCACAAAATTTCCGTTCCAACTCGCATACCGCCTTGCAGTGAGGGTTTTTGCCTCTTGATTATGTGAGAGTATCCTTTTTTTATCCTTTTGGGATTCATTATATACTGCAACTACTTCCCATGGATAAAATACTTTTGGTCTGGATTCTCCTCTAAGATATCCAATAATGAACACTCTTTCCCTGTTCTGGGGGACACCGAAATCTTTGCTGTTAAGAACCTGCCACTCAACTCCATACCCCAGGTCGGCAAGAACTTTAAGTATTGTCTGGAAAGTTTTTCCCTTTTTGTTAGATAATAAACCTTTAACGTTTTCAAGTAGAAAATATCTGGGTCTTTTGTCCTTGAGAACCCGTGCGATATCAAAAAAGAGCGTTCCTCTTGTATCGTCAAAGCCTCTCCTTTTTCCAGCAATCGAGAAAGGCTGACAAGGAAATCCTGCAACCAGGAAGTCAAAGTCTGGGAGTTCTCTTGGAACAATTTTTGTGGCATCTCCGTAGTTCTTGTGTGTTGGGAAGTGCTTTTTATAGACCCAGATTGCCTGTCTATTGATTTCTGAATAACCCACGCATTCCCATTTGAGTAATTTGTTCTGAGCGTCGTGGTGTTCTGCTGGTCTTTTGGTATTCTTTTGTTGTAAGGGTCGTATATTATTATCAATTTCTTTTGTCGCTCTTTGTATTCCATATTCAAATCCTCCTATCCCACTAAACATTGAAAAATATTTCATTTTTTTGCTAACCTCTTTTCTATTAATCTAAAACGATGATTTAAATATTTATTTATTTGGTCATCGTTATATATTTCTTTAAGTTTTATAACTTCATAAGCAGGTATTTGGTCTATTGCTATAAGTTTGCTATTAGTTTCAACTGCTAACAACCAACTATCATCATCACATTGCTGTAATATACGCTCTTTAATAAACACTTTTTATTGCCTCCTTATATTAAATAACGATTTTAAGCCAATATATCGCCTTGATATAGCATTCCTAAATCTGTTATTCTTTCCATTTTACCCTCCTAATTTAATATATACCCCCGCCTTAGTGACGGGGGTTGTCGAAAGGAGAGAAATGCTATTTATCGGATTTATTAAACCACTCAATGATTCGTTTCTGTTTTTCTGGTGGCATATTCCTGATAATGTATTTACCAGCATCGCTGTAATCATTATCAAAGATTCCGCTCAGAAGTTCCCTTACTTGTTGTAGTTTGGTTATCCCATTCTTTTTAAAAATATCATATATCTCAGCCTCGTAATTTTTACCCGCTGGCGCCTTCTCAGTATGTTCTTTTGTGATTTCTTTCACCTTTTGCGCCGCTTCTTTACTTACTTCTTTGGCTTCGTCTTCCTTTACGTCAGGCGCTGCAATTTCTTCCGCTGGCTCCT
>WGCS01000110.1 GCA_015493685.1 Bacteroidales bacterium | reverse complement strand
GCTCGTCTTAGTCTTTGGCAAGTGGAAGACTTTATTACTTATCAAGCCTTGAACTTTTTGCTTCCTTTTTGTTTCAAGACAAAAAGGAAGAGCCCTCCCGGCTTGAGGGTAAAATTAACATAAGTGAATACTTTGACTGTCAATCTGAAGCTTACTCCCACTTTTTGCTCAATGGGGGAACCCTTTAGATAAAGATGCAGAAAAGTTTTATGAACAATATGGTTTTATAAAACTTCCAGACAGCGGAAAAATGTTTTTACCAATGAGCACAATAAAAGTATTATTTAAATAAGTACTACGGACAATAATACCTATAGCATTGAATTATAGATAGTTAAACAAAATATTTTACATATAAAGAAACAGTATAATAGATTGAATTTAGGAGCCTCAACCAGCCTACGCTGTGACTTCGGCAAGCAGGACCACCCAAGACCTCATATACTCACCGTCAATAGTAAAAACAAAGGGAGATAGCTTTTATGCATTATTTGATAATTAAAATTGGTAAAACATTGCTAACTCTCGTCCCTAATTCCGCCCTTAATTAAAAAATCATAAAAAAGAATACAGATTTAAAAAAGTATTATACCTTTGCGGCTGATTATGAAAACAGAATTTAGGAATCGGTTTTTTGCTATTGGACTTTTATTTGCCCTCAGTATTCCCATTAGCATCAATTCCTTGCACTATGTTATATTTCATCATCATCTTCACGATTTTTTCTATTCTGACGGAAAGAATTTTGTCAACAACCTACAAACACATAGCCGTTGTCTTTGGCTTTTTGCAACCGAAGAACTTACTGATAATTCAATAGTTTTTTCTCAAACAAAAAGTACTTTCTTTCCCCATCGGTTGCTTTCCCCACAGCATTATTGCCAAAAAGCATACCAAGATATTTCATTAAGAGCTCCCCCCTCATTATAAATCAATACTTTATCCTTTTTTCTTAATCATTTCAAATCAGAAAAAAACTATATCTTTTTTCCTGCATATTTTCAGGCTAAATAGGGTAATAGTGGATAAATTTAATTCACCACAACAGTAAAATTTAATGTTCTTATTAATTTATTATGATAAGAACATAATGTAATATTGATTTATAATCGTTATAAAAGCAAATTAAATAATGAATAAAATAATAGTTTTATTATCTTTCCTGCTTATGGGAAACTTCGTCTTTTCACAAAGTGAAATCAAAGGCAATGTACTTGACAAAAAGAACAAAGAAAGCATGGTAGGTGTTAGTGTATATATTCCCGAATTACAAAGAGGAACGTTCACTGATAAAGAAGGCAACTACCGGCTTAACAATTTACCCAAGGGACTATTTACAATCCAGTTTTCGTATATGGGATATAAAACCCAAAATAAAGAAGTGAAAATTGGAGACAAAGCAATTACACTTAATATTATGCTGACGAGCACCTATATTTATACGCCGGAAGTTATTGTAACCGCCATGGGATATACCTCCCAGCATGAAAACGCCATCAAGGTAGAAAGCATTAAAGCCCAAGACTTAAATCATTCTGCTACCATTAATATTATGAATAAGTTAAGTGAGATACCAGGTTTAAATATGATTTCCCAAGGTCCTGCCATCAGCAGCCCCAACATTAGAGGTCTTAGTCTTAGCAATGTTCTTGTACTTAATAATGGCTTTAGAATGAATAATTACCAATTTTCAGAGCATCATCCCTATCTAATCAGCAACTATGGTATCAGCAAAGTAGAATTGATAAAAGGACCAGCTTCACTACTTTATGGCAGTGATGCAGTGGGTGGCGTTATCAACTTCATTGAGGAACAACCTGCTGCTGTCGGCCGTATCGAAAGCGACATTAACACAGCCTATTATTCTGCCACCAATGGATACGAAACGAATATAGGAGTGAAAGCTCATGGTAAAAAATACTACTGGGGTATAAGAACAGGAATGCAGGAACAAGGCGATTTTGTACAAGGAAATGGCCACCTGGTGCCCAATAGCCGATCCAATGACCGAAATGTACAACTTTCCACAGGAATGAATACTAAACTCGGGGACTTCAGCCTTAAATATTCCTTTAAAAAATCAAAGATTGGTCTTACTACTCCACAGGCTATCCTCTTTGTTAAAGACAGAGGATATAATAACGAAATGTGGTTCCAAAATCTTGATTATCATCAGCTAAGCAGCAAAAATAGATTCTATTTTAACAAGGTGAAGTTGGAATCTAATTTCTCCTTTCAAACCAATAGAAGACGCATCTTCGGACTAGACAAATATATTGTGGATATGCGCTTGCAGAATTTCGACTATGAATTTAAAGCCCGCTATAAACCCAACAACAACTATCAACAGATTGTTGGTATTCAAGGTAATTACACCCAAAATATATTGGCTAATGCTCCCATAGTTGTAATTCCAAATTATTTCCAAAATGACATCTCTGTTTTCACATTGCTGCAGAAAGATCTTTTTAGTAAACTTCACTTGCAAGCTGGTATTCGCTATGACTACCGAAAACTATATATCCCCAAAATAAATACAGGCATTTCCGATAGCTATTCACATCTCGACACCACTTATCAAAGTATTAATTTTACTGCCGGTGCCACCTATGAAATCAATGACCAATTATTTCTCCGCTTAAATACGGCCTCCGCTTTCAGAACACCTAATGTAGCTGAACTCACCCAAGATGGCGTTCACGAAACTAGATACGAAAGAGGGAATATTCATCTTAAATCACAACAAAGTCACGAAGCTGATTTGGGAATACATTTCCACAGTACGAAGTTCTCTTATGATTTGTCCCTTTTCTACAACCAAATAGGACATTATATCTACCTTGCTCCCACTACTGATACAGCAAACAATGGAATGTTTATCTTTCAATACAAACAATCTAATGCTAAACTCTATGGCTTTGAATCAGGATTAAATTATGTTCCCTCAAGATACTTCAATCTTAAAGCTAACTATGCCTATACCAAAGGGATACAAGATAATGGAGAATATCTACCCTTTATCCCTCAACATAAATTTCAAAGCAGCTTAAATATTAATTTCAAAGATCTCCCAATATGGAAACACAACTATTTCGAGATTGGAGGGCTCTATGCCTTTCAGCAAAAGCAAGTACCCTCTGAGGAGAAAACTTCAGCCGCTTATTTTCTTCTTAATGCAGGGCTAGGAACAACATTAAAAATAGGCAGACAAAGATTTAACCTTTCCATCTTTGCCAATAATTTGCTTAATACCACTTATGTGGACCATCTCTCTGAACTCAAATCTATTGGCTACTATGATATGGGACGTAATATCAGCATTAAATTAACTATACCTCTAGGAGGCAAATACAGCTTATAAAACCTTCAATAAAGAAAATTGTTGATGGCGCGGTTTTCCGAGAGCATAAACTTTCACAGCAACATCTATTATATAGATAAAGGGCTGGAGGATAAAATTTTAAAATTTATCCTCCAGCCCTTAGGCTGTTTTATTCTATTTATTTCTACGATTATACCATTCCTCCTTGAAAAAAACGAGTTGCGTAGAATAATGCATGGCCGGGAGATTGAAGTTTGATTTTTTCAATCAATCCTCCGACGAAATAAGACTTTTAAACTTAAGATTAAAATAAACCATCAATCAGCTTAGCATCGGCAAAGTTAGGAAGCGTAATCTTCAGATTAGGATTATGTTCCATTGCCCGCTTAGCTGTAAAAACAGCTCCCTCATTTCTAGCCCATGAGCGCCTTGAAATTCCATTATTCACATCCCAAAACAACATGGAATTTAATCTATTATCAGCTTCACTACTACCGTCAAGTACCATACCAAAGCCACCGTTAATAACTTCACCCCATCCTACTCCACCTCCATTGTGAATGCTCACCCAAGTGGCACCACGAAAGCTATCACCTATAACATTTTGGATAGCCATATCGGCGGTAAAACTGGAACCATCGTAAATATTGGATGTCTCCCTAAAAGGAGAATCTGTCCCCGACACATCGTGATGATCGCGGCCAAGAACTATTGGTGCAGAAATCTTCCCTTCACGGATGGCTTTATTAAAAGCTGCGGCAATCTTCATACGGCCTTCGGCATCGGCATATAAAATCCGGGCTTGTGAACCCACCACTAAATTATTCTCCTTAGCCTCGCTTATCCATTTAATATTATCACGCATCTGCTGCGAAATTTCTATGGGTGAGTGCTGCGCCAGTTCTTCCAATGTCTGCATCGCTAATTGATCTGTATAATCCAAGTCTTTGGGATCAGAAGAAGTACACACCCAACGAAATGGTCCAAAGCCATAATCGAAACACATAGGTCCCATAATATCCTGTACATAAGAAGGATATCTAAAGTCTCCTTCATCATTCATTATATCGGCACCAGCCCTTGAAGCTTCCAACAAAAAGGCGTTTCCATAGTCAAAGAAATACATTCCTTTGTCAGTAAGTTTATTAATTGCAGCCACCTGGCGCCTAAGGCTCTTCACTACTTCTTCCTTAAACTGCTCCGGATTGTGCGCCATCATATCGTTGGACTGCTCATAGGAATATCCCACCGGGTAATAGCCCCCTGCCCATGGATTATGTAATGAGGTTTGGTCCGAACCTAGTTCTACCATTATTTTATCTTCTGCAAGGCGCTCCCACAAATCGACAATATTACCCAGATAGGCTAAACTGACAACTTCTTTATTCGCTTTAGCTTTTTTAATACGCGCTATAAGTTCATCTAAATTTTCATGCAACTCATCAACCCATCCTTGGTCATGACGTTTATGTGCGGCGCTGGGATTTACTTCTGCAACTACGCCAATGCAACCGGCAATAACAGCCGCCTTGGCCTGAGCTCCTGACATTCCTCCCAGTCCTGAAGTAACAAATAATTTTCCTGCCAAGCCTTCATCCTCTTTCTGAATTTTTCGCCCGGCATTCAACACTGTGATGGTAGTACCATGAACAATTCCTTGGGGTCCAATATACATAAATGAACCCGCTGTCATTTGTCCATATTGCGACACTCCCAATGCATTAAATCGTTCCCAATCATCCGGCTTAGAGTAATTAGGTATAACCATTCCATTGGTTACAACAACTCTGGGGGCCTCTTTATGCGATGGGAATAAACCCATGGGATGCCCCGAATACATAGTCAACGTCTGTTCATCAGTCATCTGCGACAAATATTTCATCGTCAAGCGATACTGCGCCCAATTTTGAAAAACAGCACCATTACCGCCATAAGTAATCAGCTCGTTGGGATGCTGAGCCACCGCATCATCAAGATTATTCCCTATCATCAGCATTATGGCTGCAGCCTGCTTGGAGCGATGAGGATATTCTTCAATACTCCTAGCCGAAATCTTGTATTTTGGACGAAAACGATACATATAAATTCGCCCATACTTTTTTAATTCGTCAGCAAACTCAGGGGCAAGAATAGCATGATGTTTAGGATCAAAATAGCGTAAAGCATTTTTTAATGCCAACTTTTTCTCTTTGGGACTAAGTATATCTTTCCTAATAGGTGCGTGACTTACATTAGGATTGCGTCCATCGTTAACAGGTAATACATCGGGAATACCCTGACGTATATCCTCTTGGAATTCTTGTAGTGTCATAGGACTAAATATTATTCTCTAAATCACGATTCATGGGATTTAGATCAGTTTTAAAATCAAATTTAAAAATCTCGTTATTGGGTAATCTTAACTCTACGTTCTCAATAAATAAAACGCTCTTTGCTATCTCCGGTTGCATAATCTTATCATTTTCCACAAAAGATACATGCTTACGGTATTCTGCCACAAAATTTTCGAGAATAGGTGAAGATTTCAGCGGCCTGCGAAACTCAAGTGCTTGAGCCGCATTCATCAACTCAATGGCAAGAATCCGTTCCAGATTATGTAATATCTTATGCGCTTTAGTAGCTGCATTTGCCCCCATACTAACGTGATCTTCTTGTCCTTGTGAACTTTCAATTGAATCAACAGATGATGGGCTTGCATACTGCTTATTTAAACTCACCAAGGAAGCTGCTGCATATTGAGGAATCATAAATCCACTATTCAAACCCGGCTTGGCAACCAAAAATGAAGGCAAACCACGCAAGCCTTTTATCAACTGATAGGTTCTTCTTTCGGAGATATTACCAATCTCGGCAAGCGCAATACTTAAGGCATCTAAAGCCAAGGCCAAAGGCTGACCATGAAAGTTCCCTGCCGATATTATTAAATCCTCGTCGGGGAATACGGTAGGATTATCTGTTACCGAATTTATCTCAGTCTTTATTACACTGGCTACATAATTAATGGAATCCTTTGAAGCACCATGTACTTGAGGTATACAACGAAATGAATACGGATCTTGCACATGTTGTTTATGTCTTTTTATCAATTCGCTATTGGCAAGCAACTGGCGCATTCTTTTAGCTGTGGCAATTTGTCCTTTATGAGGCCGTACCTGATGTACTGCATCATGAAAAGGCTCTATTCTACCATCGAAAGCATCTAACGAAACAGCCCCAATAATATCTGATAATTCCATCAGCTTAAATGAACGAAGTACAAGATATACTCCATAAGCACTCATAAATTGCGTCCCATTAAGTAAGGCTAGTCCTTCTTTTGATTGCATGGAAATTGGTTTCCATCCCAACTCATTCATCAATTCACTCATCTCATAACGTTGCCCTTTATAATGCACCTTCCCTTTCCCAATTAAGGGCAAACTCAAATGTGCCAGAGGAGCTAAATCACCCGAAGCGCCCAAACTACCCTGCTGATAAACAATGGGAAGCACCTCTAAATTGAACATCTGAATAAGACGTTCTACGGTATCCAACTGCACCCCTGAATGTCCATAAGACAATGATTGAATCTTAAGTAAAAGCATTATCTTAACAATTATCTTTGGAACCTCATCTCCTATTCCACAGGCATGAGACATCATTAAGTTTTCTTGAAGTTTACTTAAATCAGATTTATTAATGGAAATATTGTACAAGGAGCCGAAACCCGTATTAATACCATAAATGGGCTCCTGTTGAGTTTCCATTTTATGATCCAGATAGTCTCTACATTTAGTTATTCTATTTTTCGAATCTTCCGATAAAACCAAATGTTGTTTCTGATCGAGAATCTTAGCAATGATTTCAAAACTAAGTTCCTCATTACTAATATAATGTGTAGTCATAGAACTGTTATTTTTAAGAATTGCGAAGATAGGAAATTGCCGGAAGAAATACACTAAAAAACAGATTTTATTTTTTCACACAAAGCACTGTTAGTAAAATAATAACTACTAACATTTCTCCATTTTGTATTTCAATACTTTTGGTTTTTAGAAATATAGAAATATCGTAACTCTTTACTCACTCTCTTATGTCTGAATTTTGGATTAATAGTATCATATATACCTTTTATGGCGTTGCTGTAATCCAGCTTATCTTTATGGTAATAGTTTTCCCCAGAATGCTCTTCTTTCACAAAAGCAAGAATGATAATTCTCTTCCCGAAGAAGGAGTAAGCATAGTTATTGCGGCCAAAGATGAATATCAGAATCTAAAGAATTTTCTTCCTAAAATATTAGCTCAAGATTATCCTGAATTTGAAGTTATTGTGGTAAACAATGGCGCCGATGATGATAGCGAATTTCTATTAAAAGAACTTAGCGGTAAATATCCTCAGCTGAAATCGATTAATGTCCATAGTAACGCTAATTTCTTTAACGGGAAGAAATTCCCTCTATCAATAGGGATAAAATCGGCAAAATATGATTTACTCATACTCACTGATGCCGATTGTATGCCTGCCTCTAATAACTGGATTAGGAAAATTCAATCTACTTATAAGCCTAACACACAGATAGTATTAGGTTATGGAGCATATCAAGAGAAACAAGGCTTTCTTAATAAATTAATTCGTTTTGATACCATTAGAATTGCCATAAACTATTTAGCGCTGGCGAGCTGGGGAATGCCTTATATGGGTGTGGGAAGAAATCTATCCTACCGAAAAAGCTTATTCTATGCCGAAAAAGGATTTATGTCGCATTATAAAATCGCATCCGGTGATGATGATTTATTTATTAACCATGCCGCCAAAGCAAAAAATACCCAAATAACTCTTGATGCGGAAGCCAAAACAATAAGCATCCCAAAAGAGAATTTTAGAGAATGGTATAAACAAAAAAGAAGACATCTTACTACGGGTAGAAGGTATAAAATAGGTCATTTAATAGTCCTTGGCTTATGGGAAATAAGTAGTTTATTATACATAATACTCGTTGTTTTAATGTTATTTCTACCTATTAAATTTATCTTGGTTTTATATTTTATGGGTTTTAGAACAATTATTCTTTTAGTGTTAATAAAAAAATTCATGATTTTACAGAACGAAAGGAAATTGTTATTACTTTCGCCTCTACTTGAAGTTATAATTATACTACTTAGTCCAATTATAACCATGTCGAACTTGCTATTAAAACAACGTAAATGGAAATAAATCCTAACTTTACGGACAAGGCAAAACGTGACTATCTTCTAATCCGCTCAGCATTAGACAACCAGGATAGAAACGCTTACGCCGAGCTCATGAGTAATTATCGTGATTCAGTATATTTTATGTTACTGAAAATGACGAATAATAAAGATGATGCCGATGATTTAACTATAGAAGCTTTTGGTAAAGCTTTTAAGAAGTTACGTCAATATACTCCGGATTTCGCCTTTAGTACTTGGCTATTTAAAATTGCCTCCAATAATTGTATTGATTTTATCAGAAAGAAAAAACAAATAGTTTATTCTATTGATAAAGAGTTTGGTGATGAACCGGGAAATTCGATTTCTACCCGTATTGTTGCTGATATACTGGATCCTGAAGAGGAACTTATACGAATGCAAAAAATTGCAATTATGCGTAATATAGTCGATCGCTTAAAGCCGCATTACCGTATTTTGATTGAATTGAGGTATTTTAAAGAATACTCCTACGATGAGATCGCTTCAGAACTAGATCTTCCTTTGGGAACAGTAAAAGCTAAACTATTTAGAGCAAGAGATTTACTATACAATATTTTACAAAGTACACAAATAGGTATTTAAAATTACATTGGAAAACAGTATATAAAACCATAACTAATTCATTATTAGTTATGGTTTTTTAGTTTCTACTGGATTAGTAATAAAAGGAATCAAATGCAAGCTCTGGGTCTTCTATCTCTTTAATTCTTTCGTATCCAACTTTTGCCAGCCAAACTTTAAAAGCTTCTGCTTTTGATTTTCCTGCGTAAGCGTACGGTAAACTACGTATCCAGATTTAATGGCTTCCAGTTATGAGGTAATAGCTCATGAAGTTTATTGGCTTTATGTTCAGGTATTCGATTAATAACATCACAAAGCCAAGTATGAGGATTTATATTATGAGTTCTGCATGTTG
>WGCS01000109.1 GCA_015493685.1 Bacteroidales bacterium | reverse complement strand
GGAAGAGCCCCTCTGGCTTAAGGGTAAAATAAATATAGGTTAATACTCTGAATATCAATTGAAATATTATTTCCCTTTTTCAGAAAAGGGGAAATCCAAAGGGGGCTTAGGTAAGAAGGAATTCCCTCTTTGGGTTCTCCTTTTAAAAATAAGAATATAAGTTTATTCCTTACCTACAATAGGTTTGTTTTGAGCCATTTTATACCAATTTAACCATCATAAATTGCATAAATTCTTTCCCTTTTTATTTTATGGTGACTAAATTGAGAATTTTATTCTGTATTTTCATAGAATACTAACAACATGATATAGAATTCTTTATCTGATATTAATGATGCAGAATGATAAATCTCAATGTATTTATGCTAATTGAGGTGGAAGTGATTATTAAATAGTATGGAAAATACAATTACATTTGTTATCTAAATAACAATAGAATCATGCATGAGTTATCCATAGTAATAAGTATTGTAGATATTGCAAAGGCGGAAGCTGAGAAGCTAAATATTTCAAGTTTTTCAACCATAGAATTAGAGATTGGTAGTCAAAGTGGAATAGTGCAAGAAGCACTTGATTTTGCATGGCCACAGGGGGTAAAAGGGAGTGTGTTAAACTCCGCAAAAAGAAAAATAAATTGGGTTGAAGCTAAAGCAAAATGTCAAGATTGCGGGGCTGTGTTTGCCATTGCTAATTTATATGATACTTGTCCCCATTGTAATAGTTTGTTTAATGAACTTATTCAGGGGAAAGAATTAAAGATAAAAGCATTAACTTATGAAGATTAACCATTAAAAAAATCAACTATTATGTGTACAACTTGCGGTTGCGGAACAACAAAGCAGTTATTGCTGCGAAAGCCGGGTGGAAAGCCCAGGCAGATTACCGGGATGGAATTGGCTTTAGATCATTCTCATCATTCCGGTGATAAAAGTAATAAAATCATTCAACTGGAGAAAGATATCTTACAAGCAAACACTTCATTGGCAGAAGAGAATGAAATTTTTTTTCAGGAAAATAACATTATTGCACTTAATTTGGTAAGCTCACCCGGATCGGGTAAAACATCATTACTGGAGCGTACGCTTACGGATTTGTCGGTGGGCGTCAATTTTAGTGTAATAGAAGGGGATCAGCAAACGATGCAGGATGCCAATAGAATAGATGCTACCAATACACCTGTGATTCAAATAAATACAGGACAGGCATGTCATCTCGATGGTGAGATGATTAAAAAGGCTGTTCAGGAATTAAAACCTAAAAAAAAGTCGATACTCTTTATTGAGAATGTAGGAAATCTAGTTTGTCCTGCTCTTTTTAAATTAGGAGAAAAGGATAGAATAGTGATCCTAAGTGTTACCGAAGGGGACGATAAACCCTTGAAATACCCGGATATGTTTAGTACTTCTGATATTTGTATTATTAACAAAATAGATTTATTACCCTATGTTAATTTTGATGTTAAAAGCTTTAAGGATAATGCTTTGCTCATTAATCATCACTTAGTATTTTATGAGGTTTCTGCCACTACAGGAGAAGGAATGGAGCAGTGGTATGCTTATTTAAAAGACCAACTGAATTGAATCATACTATATTAGTTGTTTGATTTTTTTTGGGGAGCAATTGAATGTAATGCGTTGTAAATAGAAACAGAAAGTCATTTTAGCTTTTAAAAGTGTTAGTTGTATATTCTACTCATAATTTAATGGTTGTAAATTTTCTTGCAACTAAAAGGAGGTGTACAATAAAAAGTTAAATAATTTGGAGGCATATCCTTAGAATGTTATAAAATTTAGTATCTTTGAGTCGCCTTTAAATTTTATGATTGTTAAATCGTAAATAAAGGTTTTTTTTAAATTATTCACTTTTACTAAAATCTTGCTTATGAAATTATTATTACAACTTTTTTTCTTGATTGCTTTTACCGGTAGTATTACAGCGCAATCTATAGTATTTAGCGATAACTTTGAATCAGGAACCTCCAATTGGGTAATGAATGGAAGTTGGGGATTAACAACGAGCTCATACCATTCGAGTAATCATTCCATGTCGGAAAGCCCTTATGGCAACTACGCTAACAATTTAAATTATATTTCCTCAAGCATGTTGGCAGGAGTAGATTTAAGTTCTTCCTTGTCGGCAGAATTAAGTTTTTGGGGTAAATATACCATAGAAGGTGGCTTCGACTATATGTATCTGGATGTTTCTCCCGATGGAGGTACCACGTGGATCAATCTTGACCGCTATGATGATACATTGAGTGTGTGGACTCAGTTCAATTACAGTTTAGGAGGCTACGTAGGTAATTCTAACGTTAAAATCAGATTTCGTTTTTATAGTGATGGAGCAGTAAATTATGATGGAATGTATATTGACGATGTTGTTATAACAAGTGATACCGTAGATAATGCGGCTCCATTAATTATTCATACTCCCAACGCATTTTATCAAGGGAGTGTAGGCCCTAATACATTAAATGCTCAATTTATTGATATTTCAGGAATTGACACAGCTCTTTTGAGTTATCGTGTGGATGGAGGAGCTTTTACGAATATTAGTGCAACGAATATTGTTTCAACTAATTATACCTTTGTCATTCCACGATATAGTGCAGGTTCGTTGGTAGAATATTATTTTCGTGGTGTAGATAGTTCGGCTGCGGCAAATGCAATTAATACTGATACATTTAGCTATATAGCAGGTCATTATATATCATACGATAATGGGCAGGTAGATTTTGTCGATTCCATTGGATCTACTTCTGGAGCAGCAGTACGAGTTACTCTTCCCGGTGGAGGCAATCAACAACTTGCTTCTGTGCTGATAAGAAATTATACCGATGTTAATCGTCCAAATGATTCTATGCTTGTGCATGTGTGGACTAGTGTTGGAGGTGTTCCCGGTGTGGATATTATTCCGCCAAAGAAAGTGTTCCCGGCGGCCACTCTGCAAAATACCAGTGCGATGACAGTAGTAGATTTAAGGTCCGATTCTACCTTATTGGATAGTTTGACCGGTGATATCTTTATTGGTTATACCGTTCCTTCAGGAGTAGTTTGGGCAGCGATTACTGAGCCTGGCAGTGGAGGCAGATCTTTTGTGTATGGTGCTTCAGGTTGGGTGTCAGCAAATGGAACTAGTGGCATTATTGATTTTCAGTTTCGGGCAATAACTCAACTGGGTTATAATCCACCGCCACCGCCACCAGTGGCCGCTTTTACCATAGATACTACGTATTCACCTAATATTTTCTTTACCGATGCATCAACAGGAGTAGTGGATACTTTTTATTGGGATTTTGGTGATGGCGTATATTCACAAGTACAGAATACCGGTCATACATATACCAGCAATGGAACTTATCAAGTATGTTTAAAAATAGTAAATCGTGGAGGTAGTGACTCAATTTGCCATAGCGTATCCATATCTACTATTATTCCTCCGGTGGCCAACTTTAGTTTTGATATTTCGGCAGATCCAACAGTACAATTTACTGATTTATCTACAAATACACCAATACAGTGGTTATGGGATTTTGATGACAATGCAACTACTAGTAACCAGCAAAATCCTATTCATACTTTTCCTGCCATAGGGGGGACATTTCATGTTTGTCTAACAGCTTCTAATGTGTATGGTGCTTCAAATCCGGTATGTCAGGATGTGGCCTTGTCGGTGGGAGCAGGAATTGATGATGCTTTTGCTCCCGGAAATATCACAATTTACCCGAATCCAATGACTGATAGGACCAACATTAATATTGAAGATGTAAAAAATCATAAGTTAAAACTTCGTGTTTTTGATATGCAAATGCGAAGGATAAACATTCAGTATATACGTCGTGGAAACACTATAGAATTATTACGTTCGGGACTAAGCAGAGGCCAGTATTTTATTGAAATTAGGCTAGATGATAATTCCACTTATAAGGCTAAATTGATAGTTAGATAATACGGCTTGATAGATTTGACTATTTAGTCAGATGAAATAAAATAGAGATTGGCTTTTCCAGTCTCTATTTTTGTTTTAAGGATAGTTTATACGATACTAACTTAGGATGTTGATGTAGTTAATTGGTGGATTTTATATTGTAATAATCAGTAAATCAGAATAATAGTTATGTATGTTTAAAGAATAATAAAATAAAAAAGAGACTTACATATTACGATGAAAAAAATTATCTTTGCAGCCCCTTAACGGGAATAGTTTTATTATATAATAATATTATAACAAATGAATAAGAATACAGTACTAGGTTTTGTATTTATTTTTCTCATTCTTATAGGCTACTCGTGGTTTGTAGCCCCATCAAAAGAACAAGTAAAAATAGAAGAAGCTAAAAAAAGAGCCGAAGATTCTTTGCGGATCATTAAATTCCGTCAGGCACGCATTGCAGACTCACTTCGTAAAGCTAAAGTTGAATTAGCAAAATTAGAACAGGATAGTATTGAGATAGAGCTAAGTACCGAAGGGAATGATTCGACTCTGAATGCCATGCAAATAAAAAAGTTTGGCAAGTTTGCCGCTATGTCGCATGGTGAAAATAAAGACTATATCATTGAGACAGAAAAGGTAAAACTACGAATATCGTCCAAAGGAGGGAGTATTACTTATGCTCGATTAAATAATTATAGGACTTATGATAGCCTACCCTTGGTTTTATTCGATAGTAAAACTGCCAGCATGAGTTATTTGCTCAACGATAAAAGAGTTGAAACAAAAGATTTGTACTTTGAACCGGTAGCTTTACAAGGAAATAATATTAAAGATAGTGTTTATGTAAAACCAAATGATGAATACCGCTTCGCTATGCGTATCTATCCCAATGATGCAAATGGTAAAGTAGATAAGAGTAAGTATCTTGAATTTGTGTATGTTATTCAGGGTGATGATTATATGATTAATTATACCCTTAATATGAAGGGCATGTCGGACATTGTCGCCCCGGGAATGAATGATATTCCTTTGTTTTGGAATATGAAATTATTTTCCAAAGAAAAAGATGCTAAGCAGGAGGTAAAACATACTGCTGTTTATTATCGCTATACGGGAGAAAATGCTGATAACCTCAGTGAAATGAAAGAAGAGGATAGCAAAGAGTTAGATACCAAGGTACAATGGATTTCCTTTAAGCAGCAGTTCTTCTCCGTAACATTAATTGCAGATAATGATTTTGCTAAGGCTAAAATTAAAGAATATAAGGATGTTAATATTACTAATCCAAAATATCTGAAAACGATGTCTTCGGAGATTAGTATTCCTCTTTCATATTCTTCAGATTTTCAAAGTATTCCCATGAGAATGTATATCGGAACTAATAAGTACGATGTATTAAAGGTTTATAATATTGAATTAGAACGGCAGATTCCTTTGGGATGGGGCTTTTTCTTATTGCAATGGATAAATCGTTTTGTGGTAATTCCTGTTTTTGACTTCCTTAGTGGCTTTGGTTGGAACTATGGAATTATTATATTGGTATTGACAGTTCTATTGAAACTGTTTTTATTCCCAATTGCTTATAAAACGTATATGAGTTCGGCTAAAATGAGGGTGTTAAAACCTGAAATTGATGAGATTTCCACCAAATTCCCTAAAAAGGAAGACTCAATGAAAAAGCAGCAAGCCACTATGGCACTCTACAAAAAAGTTGGTGTAAATCCTATGGCCGGTTGCGTGCCTATGCTATTGCAGATGCCGATATTATTTGCGATGTTTAGGTTTTTCCCTGCTGCCTTTGAGTTGAGACAACATGGTTTCCTTTGGGCTCACGATTTATCCACATACGATTCCATATATAGCTGGTCACAACAAATTCCTCTGCTGAGTCGTTTTTATGGAAATCACATTAGTTTATTTACCCTGTTAATGACAGTTTCTACCATTTTATACACTCGGATGAATAATCAGATGATGAGTTCCTCGCAGCAAATGCCTGGAATGAAAACGATGATGTATATTATGCCGATAATGTTTTTAGGATTTTTCAATAATTATGCCGCCGGTTTAAGTTATTATTATTTCTTGGCTAATATTATTACGTTCTCACAAATGTATTTTATCCGTAAGTTTGTTAACGAAGATGCCATTAGGGCTAAATTGCAGGCACATAAGAAGAAGCCGGCAAAAAAATCGAACTTTCAGAAGAAATTGGAAGATATGGCTAAACAAAAAGGATATAAAGCTAAAAAGTAATTCGGAAACGAATATTAATTATAAAAGACTGCCGTCAAAGGCGGTCTTTTTTTTTTTGAATGTCCTTTGAAATGGATATTATACGTATTCTCTTTATTTTGATATCAAATGAAT
>WGCS01000108.1 GCA_015493685.1 Bacteroidales bacterium | reverse complement strand
ATTTTCGATTTTTGAATTAAAGCGCAATATTACAAACTATTTTCTCAGGTAAAAAATAAAAATAATAGGATAAATGATGAAACTAATACAGGTAAAATACGTACGCAGTCGGTATAGAATACGCATACAACCATTTTATAATGTGCCTATCTTTGCATTGTTCGACAGTCTTATTTTAAATAGGAAACGAATATGACGATTTTTAATTGTAAATTAACTCATAAGGCTATAAGTTGAATATTCTTATTTAATTATATGTCAACGAATTATAAATAAATCGAATTTTTATATTATCAATAAATAAATATACCATGAAACATGTTTTAGTATTGTTTGTTTTACTATCCTTTACCCAACTACTCAAAAGTCAATCGGTTACAAATTTTGATGCCACAAGTATCACTCCTACTTCAGCCTCCCTAAATGGGTTGATAACAGCAAATTCCGCTGGAGATATGGTTGGTGTTAAGTTCTACTATGACACTACCCCTCCTACTTCCTCTTCTCCCCATATTGATGGATCCCCGGCTAGTGTAACGGCCGGTAATACTAACTTCATTACAGCTAGTGTATCAAGTTTGACTGCCAATACCCATTATTACTGTTTTTTAAGAGGTATTGATGCTGGAAATGGTTATACTGCTGTGGATGGAACTCCGGATAAAGAGTTTTACACTGAACCTGATACCCAAGCTGCAATAGATTCAATGGTGGCAGATTATAAAAAGCCCACCGAATTAACAATATATTTTACAAATGGTACAGGAGCAGGGGTTGTTATTGTGATGAAAGATGGAAGTACCCCAAATACTCCTGCGGATAAGACTACTTATAATGATGGTTCTCAAGTGTATGGAGCCGGTGATGATATTGGCAATAGCAGTAGCTATGTTGTTTATGTGGGAAATGGAGCTAAAAACACTAATGTTACCATCACAGGTTTAGACCAAACAAAAAAATATTATGTGTCCATATCTGAGTATTCTGGTTCAGGAAGCTTAATTAACTATCGTACTTCCGATACGCAAACGTTGAATACTAAAGATAATTCAAATTTGCCTGTAGAGCTGATCAATTTTAAAGCCGTTAATTCCAATAAAGGGGCGTTATTAAAGTGGAGTACAGCTTCTGAAGATAATAATGATTATTTTGAACTTCAGCGTTCTGATGATGGAGAAAGCTTTAAGACTATTGACATTATTGATGGAGCTGGAAACAGCAATGTTCTTTTAGATTATTCTTCTATGGATATGAACCCATTGGAAGGCGTTTCCTACTATCGTTTAAAGCAAGTGGATTTTGATGGAAAATATACTTTGAGCGAAGTTCTTGCTTATGATGCTAATAAGGGACTAGCTTCAACTGATATTTTAAACTCCTATTCCAATAATAAGGCATTAACTATTGTCCTTAATACAGCAGTCCGCCGTAATGGAATAGTTTCCGTTTTTGATCTCAGTGGGAGATTATTACAAAAGCATAGTATTAGTAATAATGGAGTTCAAAAGCATATCCTGGATATGAGTGGATACAGTCACGGAATATATATATTAAAAGTTCAGTTTGGGCAAGATTTAATTACTAAGAAAGTTAGTATTTAATGTCTTAATCACTGTTAGTATTATTGAAATTTGGTAGCTTCATCTTTTATGATGAGGCTATCTTTTTTTATATACCTAAGGCTTGTATTAATTGGCCAGTGTTGAAATTATCCGGTTTGTTAAACAGGATGTATTTTTTCTCTACCATAGCAAAGTATAATTTATATCTTTGCACCACTAAGATTAAATCAATGATTTCATTATTTTTTGAAGGAGTTCTATTGGGTTTATTGGTGGCGGTTTCATTGGGACCAGCCTTTTTTGCTATTGTACAAACCGGTATCACCAAAGGTTTTAAGCATGGTATGTTTATGGCTATGGGTATCTCGGCCAGCGATATGTTATTGGTTACCATTAGTTATCTTATTGGTTCAACACTTTTTGACGACCCACATAATAAAGTCTATGTGGGTTTAATAGGGGGTATAATTCTTATTATTTTTGGCTCAGTATCGTGGGCTAAGAAACCAGAGATTCTAAAACGCAGAAAATATTCTCTTAAAAAGCCCTTGCGCGACCCCAGACCCATTGGTTATACTGTGAGAGGATTCTTTTTAAATATTGCAAATCCTTTTTTATTCTTTTTCTGGTTTGGAGCTCTCGGCTTTGTTGGCAAAAATGCTGCCCCGGGGAAAATACTTCAAAGTACAATTGTATTTTTTGCCGGTACATTTATTACTATTTTTTCCACCGATTTACTTAAGAGTTTTGTGGGAGGGAAAATAAAGGGTTATCTGAAGCCACGAAAGGAGATTTTACTTAATAAAATTGTTGGACTAGCCTTGGTGATATTTGGCATTGTGCTTATATTCAGGACCTTAGATGAGTACGGTTTCTTTATTTATTTAAAATCACATATTTTACACTAATGACTATTGCCGAAGCCCAAAATAAAGTTGATAATTGGATAAAAACCTATGGTGTCAGGTATTTTAGCGAGCTTACCAATATGGCTATTCTTAGTGAAGAAGTGGGTGAGGTAGCTCGAATAATGGCAAGAAAATATGGAGAACAGAGCTTTAAAGAATCGGATAAAGATAAAGAACTGGCCGACGAACTAGCCGATGTTTTATGGGTGCTTATTTGTATTGCAAATCAAACAAATGTGGACTTGACGGAGGCCTTACAAAAGAATTTTCAAAAGAAAACCCAAAGAGACAAGAACCGGCATATTAATAATGCCAAATTAAAGTAATTTCCCTTGAAATTTTCCCTTGGTATACTATTAGTTTTAATGGCATTTTCGCTAAATGCTCAAACTATAACGGGTAAGGTGGTAGATTATAATACCGGGCAGCCTCTGGCTTTCGTTAATATCCTTATCGATAATGGGGGCTATGGGGTTTCTTCCGATATTAATGGTCAATTTAGTATAATAGATTCTACTACTTTTGATACCTTACACTTTATTTATGTGGGCTATTCTGATACTTTGATTGCGCATACTACAAAGTCCTTTCTGCTGATAAAAATGAAGTCCAAGAATATTTCTCTTTCTAAAGTTGATATTTTCCCCGGTATTAATCCTGCCCATAGAATCATTAAAGCATGTATTTTAAATGCCAAAAGTAATAGGCCTGATAATTTAAAATCCTATTCTTATAAGACTTATCATAAAATGATTTTCACCTCATTATTGGCAGCAAGTCATCAGAAAGATAGTCTCGAAAGTACTTCTCCGCTGCTGAATAAGTTCTTCCCTGAAGAATTGAATAAGGAAGAGGCTGCTATGGGTAAGGAAGAAGGGGATAAAGCTAAAGTATCTAACTTATTTAAAAGTCAGCACCTTTTTATTATGGAGAGTGTTAGTGAACACCAATTTATAGCCCCCAATTGGAACTATGAAAAGCTTATTGGGACCCGCGTTTCAGGTTTTCAGAGTTCCTCACTTATGCTTTTAGCATCACAGCTGCAGTCTTTTTCTTTTTATTCAAAATATATTTCTATTCTGGATAAGCAATATATTAACCCCATCGCTAAATCGAGTATTCCTAAATATTTCTTTCTTATTGAGGATACCCTATTTCAGAATAGAGATACACTTTTTATTATCTCATTTAAACCTCATCGAAATACTAATTTTAATGGAATGCAGGGAGTTTTGTATATCAATTCTGATGGATATGCAATACAGAATGTGTTGGCCAGGCCGGCAGATACTTCTCAGGGTATCGGAGTGAGTATTCAGCAAGAGTATAAAAAGATTGGAGGGAAGGCGTGGTTCCCTGTTCAGCTTAATACAGTGCTCGAATTCAAAAATATACTCCTCAACGATGAACCATTGGTTGGTGTGGGGAAAACCTATCTTAGGGATATCAAAATCAACCCAACAATAAAGAAAAATAGAGTGAGGAATGTGATTTTAGATATTGATCCGAAAGCGTCAAGGCGCTCGTCTCAATTCTGGAAACATCAAAGGACAAGAAAACTTGATAGCTTAGAGGAGAGAACTTATACAGTGATGGATAGCCTTGGGAAAGCAGAACATTTTGAGGCGAAATTAAACCTATTAGAAGCTTTTTCCATGGGCGAAATACCCTTGGGTAAAGTTAATATTATGCTTGATAAACTGATTAATTACAATGAGTTTGAAGGTTTGCGTTTAGGAATGGGTTTGCATACCAATGAGCATTTATTGGCCAAAGTAAGTTTGATGGCTTATGCTGCCTGGGGTAATAGAGATTATCGCTGGAAGTATGGAAGTTCACTCAAGTTTAAGATTTGGCAAAATCAACAACTACAATTGAATATAAAATATAAAAATGATGTTTTTGAAAGTGCACAACAGAAAAGATTTACCGAGAGTAGTTTAAATGATAAGGATAGTTATCGCAATTTCCTTGTTAGTAAAATGGTGTATTATAAGGAATTAGCTTCAAGTTTATCTTTTCGTGCTTTGCCCAATATCCATTGGAATGTAGGGGTTAATTACCAACAAATTAAGTCACCGGACAATTATCAATATGTTATTGCCAATAGGGCTCGTTTTTATGAGGCCAAAGGGGATTTTAATATTGCGGAACTAAGCATTGGCCTTCGCTATGCATTTAGAGAAAAACTTAGGCGGGATAAATCACAAATAACTACCTTAGAATCAAAATATCCTGTATTGGATCTGAATTATAGCCATGCCTTTTCCGGTATTTATTACTCTGAATTAGATTATGATAAAGTTGAATTAGAATTGAATTTTGCCTATCATATTAAGTTTGTTGGCCATTCGTCCTGGCGTATTGTTGGAGCAGTAGCCACAGGGCAATTGCCGTGGTATAAGCTCTATAATGGCAGAGGTAGTTATGCCCCTTTTTACGTGGAATCACCACATTCTTTTGCCACCATGCGTACCAATGAATTTCTTTCCGATAGATTTCTCGCCATTTATTTCCGTCACGATTTTGGTAACCTTCTCTTTGGGAGTAAAAGTTTTGTTCCGCATCCGGTGGTGGTAAGTAGGTTTACCATAGGTGCATTATCCAATGCTGTTAATCATAAGAATTTACGTTTCAATACATTAGAAAAGGGATATTATGAATCGGGCTTGCTACTTAACTCTATCCTCAAATCAAATATCAGCACAATGGGTGTTGGAGTGTTTTATCGCTATGGACCTTATGCTTTTGTTTCTCAAAAGGATAACTTTTCCTATGTACTTACCCTTAATATTACCTTATAATTGACTTTTATAGTTTGTGTTTTTTACCGGAAAACAGCTTCAGAATATTCCTCGTTATGGGGCTTCGCATTATTTGTAATTTTGCCTTATGAGTAAGAATTATGAACACTTAATTAATAAGATCGAAGTTTTTATACGGAAGTATTATAAAAATCAGTTGATTAAGGGTTTATTGCTGGGACTGGCCATGCTGCTTACTTTTTTTCTTTTGGTGGTTACTCTGGAGTATTTTTTTCATTTGGGAAAAACTTTTCGCGAAATACTCTTTTATTTGTATATCTCTTCTTCTGTTTTTATATTTTTTGTTTTTATACTGCGTCCATTGGCAGGCCTTATCAGGCTTGGTAAACGTCTTTCCCATGAAGAAGCAGCTAGAATTATTGGGGCATATTTTCCTGATATCAAGGATAAGCTAATCAACACATTGGAGCTGCAAAAACAAAGTAGGGAGTTGCCGGAAAAGGATTTGTTTCTTTTGGAAGCAGCTATTGAACAAAAATCAAAACGATTATCGCCAATTCCATTTCATTCGGCGGTACAGTTTTCGATAAATAAACGCTATCTGAAATACCTTCTCCCTCCGGTATTACTATTCCTGTTGTTATGGTGGTTGATGCCAAAGATGATTACCGAATCATCACATCGAATTATTCACTACGATAAAGAATTTAAGGAAAAGGCTCCTTTTCATTTTCAGATAGAGAACAGCTCGTTGAATTGTCTTCAGGGTGAAGATTTTACTTTAAGAGTAAAAATTATTGGCAGTACTGTTCCCGAAAATAGTGTTATAGTAATCAATAATTATCCTTTCAGTGTTAGTAAGGATAGTCCAACTTCCTTTCATTATGTTTTCAAGAATGTAATTTCTTCCAAGCAATTTTTCTTTAAGGCAGGGCGGTATAAGTCTTCGGTATATCACCTTAATGTTCAGCCATTGCCCAAAATTATAGCTTTTACTATCAAAGTCAACTACCCTCATTATCTCCATAGGAAAGGCGAAATTATTAAAAATGCAGGTGATATCACTATTCCTGAGGGGAGCCATTTGCAATGGACTTTTAATACGAAAGATTTGTCCTATTTACAGCTTATCTTTACTATGGATAGCTTTAAAATTCGTGCTAACCAAAGGCGTGCTGTTTCTCCTCTTATATCCATTAGCAAATCGAGTAATTATTCTTTAATTCCCCACAACCGTTTTATCACTACCCCCGATACTTTAAGCTATCATATTGAGCTTATAAAAGATGCCTATCCAAGTATAAAAGTGGAGGAGTATAAAGATAGTTTGGATGATAAACACCTCTATTTTAAGGGGATTATTAAAGATGATCATGGCTTTTCTGCATTGAAATTTATTTGGTTTATCAAGAATGCTAGTCCCAAGGATAAATATAGTAAATCAATTGCTATTCAGCATGATATAAGTCGACAAGGATTTTATTATTATGTGAATATTGATAGTTTAAGAGCTAAAGAAGGAGACGATATAGATTTTTATTTCGAGGTATGGGATAATGACGGAGTAAATGGGGCAAAGGCAGCTAAAACCATGGTGCAATCGATGCATAAAGCCAGTAAGGAGCAGCTCGATAGTGCGCGTAATAAAATTGATGCTCATTTAAAAGAGCAGATGGAACAAAATCGACGGGAGGCAAAAAAGATTAATCAACAGGCAGAAAAGTTGAGGAAGAAATTGATAAATAAAAAAGAACTTAATTGGCAAGATAAGCAACAGCTGAAAGAGTTGTTGCAACGGTATCAGAAGATGATGAAGAACATTGAGGCCATTAAAAGAACAAAAAAATTATCCCAACATAA
Organism: Bacteroidales bacterium; assembly: GCA_015493685.1. GTDB lineage: Bacteria > Bacteroidota > Bacteroidia > Bacteroidales > UBA1556 > UBA6267. Next base: position 6,166 of record WGCS01000108.1, on the reverse strand, counting down.
AAACAATGAACTTAGTAAGGATGATAAACGCCTTATGGAAAAGCAAAAGCAGCTGCAAAAATTATTTGATAAGCTGATGACTCCGGAAATGAAAAAAATGATGGAGGAAATGCAAAAGATGATGGAGAAGCAAATGAAGAAGGAAGAGGTGGAGAAAATGTTAGAGAAAATACAGTTGAATAATAAAGACTTGGAGAAACAAATGGATAGAGATTTGGAGATATTTAAGCAGATGCAGTTTGCTCAGAAGCTTCAAGAGGCTATCAATAAGCTCGATACCATTAAAAAGGCAGAGAGTAAACTTTCTAAAGAGTTAAAAGAAAAAAATAGTGATAAGGAAAAAGCACAACAACAACAGCGAGCGCTTGATGAGGATTTTAAGAAATTTGAGAAGAAAATAGAAGAAGCAAAGAAAGCCAATAAGGCCTTGGAGCAGCCCAACGAAATGCAAAACACTCAGGAGGAGCAGAAGCAAATAAAAGAACAGATGCAGCAAAGTGAGCAGGCATTGGAGAAAGGCAAGAAAAAGGCCGCCTCGAAGATGCAACAAAGTGCTTCGGAGGCAATGCAAAAACTGTCGGATAAGCTAAAGCAAATGCAATCGGATATGGAGTCGCAAACTAATACTGAGAATATGGAAAATTTACGTAATATTCTTAGTAACCTTATCGAAACTTCTTTTAACGAGGAGAACTTAATGAAGAAAGTGCAGAAGACAAGGCATAACGATCCTCAATATCCGCATTTGATACGGCGACAGAAAGAGATAAAAATGGACTTGCGGATGATAGAAGATAGCTTGCTGGCACTTAGTAAACGCCAAGCTTCTATTTCGCCCATGGTAAATAAAGAAATAAGCCATATTAATTTGAATATGGATAAAACCATGGAAGCTCTCCTTGCCATCAATACCATAGGTCCTACTTCTTTACGTCAGAAAAATATGGCTGTAGGAATGCAACAGCAGATAATGACATCGGTAAATAATTTGGCATTGATGCTTTCCGAAGCATTAGAACAAATGCAGCGGCAGCAAATGCAATCTAAAATGGGAAAGGGAAAATGCAATAAACCGCGTCCAGGGAAAAGTGGTAGTAGCATGAAAAGTATTCGTCAAATGCAGCAAGCATTGCGAAATCAAATGAAAAAGATGCAGCAGCAGATGAAAAATGGGAAACAAAAAGGACCTAAAAAAGGAAAAGGAAAACGAGGGACAGGTGGGGAGAAAATGAGTGAAGAAATGGCGCGAATGGCAGCGCAGCAAGAGCTTATAAGGCAAAAGTTGCAAGCCTATCAGCAGTCTCTCAAGAAAATGGGTATGGGAAAACAGGCGCGCGATTTGAATAAAGCCGTTAAAGATATGGAACAGAATGAAACCGATATGGTTAATTCAATGTTGCTACGGAATAGTATTATGAGGCAGAAAGAAATATTGAGCCGCCTATTGGAAGCAGAAAATGCCGAAAGAGAACAAAAACAGGAGGAGAAGCGTGAAGCGCAAGAAGGAAAAAATACGTTACGAAAAAATCCTCCCGGCATTGAGCAGTTTTTGAAACAACAAAATAAAGAACTGGATATGCTTAAAACCATTCCTCCTAACTTAAAACCATATTACAAAAATAAAGTGAATCATTATCTAGAACATATTAAGATTGACTAAAGATACATATCTTTGCCATACTAATTAATTGAGTTTACAATCCTATGAATTATAAAACCCATCCCAGAGATATTCCGCCGGCGGCTGTGGAGAAAGAAATAAAATTTCTACAGCTTCTATCCAAACAATTTCCCAGTATAGAGTCGGCAAGTACGGAGATTATTAACTTGGAAGCCATCTTAAATCTCCCCAAAGGTACGGAGCATTTTCTTTCTGATATTCATGGCGAATATGAATCCTTTAAGCATATTTTGAGCAATGCGTCGGGCGTAATACGAAGGCGTATTGATGAAATATTTGGCCGGCGATTGCATAAAATGGAAAGGCAACAATTGGCAACATTGGTATATTATCCCAAGGGCCGTTTGAGTGTGGTAAAGAAAAAAGAGAAAAATCTTGATGATTGGTATTTACATAATCTGATTCTCTTGATAGAGATAGCACGTAATTTGGCTTCTAAATATACTCGCTCTAAAATTAGAAAATCATTACCCAACGATTTTCAGTATATTATTGCTGAATTGCTTAATGTTAATGAAAATCTTATCGACAAAGAGGCTTATTTTGAGGCTATCCTTAAGAGTATTATTGATTTGGAAAGAGCTGATGATTTTATTTATACCCTCAGCGAACTTATTCAACATCTGGCCATTGACAGACTCCATATTGTGGGTGACATTTATGATCGTGGACCTTCTGCCGATAAGGTGATGGATGAGCTTCTGAAACATAATGCCGTTGATATTCAATGGGGAAATCATGATATGGTTTGGATGGGTGCAGCAGCAGGGTCGTTGGCTTATATTGCCATTGTAATTCGTATTAGTGCTCGCTATGATAATCTTGATACCTTGGAGGATGGCTATGGAATTAATTTGCATCCACTACTTAATTTTGCTACCGAAATATACGAAGGTGACAATTGTGCTTTGTTTACTCCAAAGTCCGGGGTGGACAAACTTAGCGGTAAACAATTGGAAGCATTAAAGCAAGTGCATAAGGCCATAAGCATTATTCAATTTAAACTCGAAGGGCAAATAATACAAAGGAATGCCGAGTTTGGTATGGCAGACAGAAGTATCCTCGATAATATTGATTATGATAAGGGAACAGTTATAATAGAAGGAAGCACTTATCCATTATTAGATCATTATTTTCCCACAATAGATCCCAACGATCCCTTTGCTCTTACCAAAGAGGAGCAAGAAGTGATGGTGAAATTGCAGGAATCGTTTTTGCGTAGTGAAAAACTACAACGGCATATTACTTACCTCTATAACAAAGGAAGTATGTACCTGAAATACAACGGCCAGTTGCTGTTTCATGGGGCTATCCCGCTAAGCCAAGATGGCACCTTAAAACGTATTCAGTGGAATGGGAAAATACTTAAGGGAAAGGAATTGCTCGATTATTTTGATGTGCTGGCACGACAAGCTTACTACCTTAGTCCCAAAAGTAAACATAAAGAAAAAAGTCTGGATATACTTTGGTATTTGTGGTGTGGACCGGATTCTCCTCTCTTTGGTAAAAAGAAAATGGCCACCTTTGAGCGCTATTTTATCGAAGATGTTAAAACCCATAAAGAGGAGCGGAATCCCTATTTCAATTATCGGGATGACGTTAAAATAGTACGCGAAATTTTAAGCGAATTTGATGTGGATCCTTTAAGCGGTCATATTGTTAATGGGCATGTACCGGTGAAAGTGAGTAAAGGAGAAAACCCGGTGAAAGCCGATGGCCAACTTATAGTAATTGATGGGGGAATGTCAAAAGCGTATCAAAAAGTAACAGGTATAGCTGGTTATACTTTGATATATAATAGCTATGGCTTGGTGCTGGTAGCTCATCATGCTTTTGATTCGCAATTGGCAGCTATTTCGTTGGGTAAAGATATGGTCTCAGAGGCAAAATATTTAATGAAGACAGCAAGGCGAAAGCGTGTTTCAGATACTGATATCGGTGAAAAACTAAAGCAGCAAATAATGGACCTTAAATTATTGTTGGCAGCCTATCATTATGCTTTTGTTAAGGAAAGGAAATAGAAAAACAATACCAGATAGCATAATTTAACTTGAGTAAGTTGTTAAAAGTCTGTTAGTATATAAAATTTGCTGAAATAATTCTGATAGTAGTATTATAGTCATTTGAAAATTTTTGGCTGGAAATTTTAAATTACATTTTGCTAAAACTATTGGTAGAATACAATAAATACTTATAACTACACCCAATAAAAGTACTAAGAGAAAGTAAATGGATAATCCAAAGAAATATAGAATGGAGGATTGGCTTCCCATAACGGTTAAGGAAGCCAAATTACGAGATTGGTACGATATGGATGTGGTGCTGTTTTCAGGCGATGCCTATGTGGACCATCCCTCTTTTGGGGCTGCAGTGATAGGACGTATTATTGAGCATAGTGGATTCAAAATTGCCATTGTTCCTCAGCCTAATTGGCGTGACGATTTAAGAGATTTCAAAAAATTTGGTAAGCCCAACTATTTTTTTGGAGTTACTGCAGGCAATATGGATTCGATGGTGAATCATTATACTGCCAATAAGCGCTTACGTTCTAATGATGCCTATACCCCCGGAGGTAAATCAGGCTTTCGACCCGATTATGCAGCGGTAAGTTATTCTAGAATATTAAAGAAACTTTATCCTGATGTTCCCATTGTTTTGGGTGGCATTGAAGCTTCTTTGCGTCGTTTGTCACATTACGATTATTGGGCTGATGCATTAAAACCCTCTATTCTGGCTGATAGTGGTGCCGATCTTTTAATATATGGTATGGGAGAACAGCCTATTTTTGATTTACTCAAGCTTCTGAAAAAAGGCGTTCCCTTTCATTCATTACATACCATCCGCCAAACAGGTTTTGTGGCTACGGAGAATGAAATAGCAAAAATTAGACTCAAAGGAAATTATGTGGAACTTAATTCCCATGAGAAATGCTTGAAAGATAAAAAAGCCTTCGCTGCTAATTTTAAACATATTGAAAGAGAGTCGAATAAGATAAATGCCAAAGTGTTAATTCAATATTGCCATGGGAAACCTATCGTAATTTTACCGCCATATCCTACTATGACACCGGAACAACTTGACGCCAGTTTTGATTTGCCTTATACCCGTCAACCTCATCCAAAATATAAAGGTAGGGGTGCTATTTCTGCCTATGAAATGATAAAGTTTTCGGTGAATATGCATCGAGGTTGCTTTGGGGGTTGTGCTTTTTGTACCATCTCGGCACATCAGGGAAAATTTGTTGCCAGCAGAACTCAAGAATCTATTGTTAAGGAAGTTAAAGAGCTAACAAAGCATCCCGATTTTAAAGGTTATTTGAGCGATTTGGGTGGCCCTTCTGCCAATATGTATAATATGAAAGGGCGAGACCTGGACGAATGCTTCGACTGTAATAGACCAAGTTGTATATTCCCTAATATTTGTAAAAATCTGGATGTGAGTCATAAAGCATTAACTCAAGTTTACGAAAAGGTTAATGCTATTCCGGAAATAAAAAAAGCCTTTATTGGGAGTGGTATTCGCTATGACCTATTGGTGGATGATTCCCTTTCTAAAGAAGATAAATTGAGTGCTGAGAAATACATCCGACTATTGGCAAAAAAGCATGTAAGTGGACGCTTAAAGGTTGCCCCGGAACATACTTCTGATAAGGTGCTTAAAATTATGCGAAAGCCTTCCTTTGACCTTTTTTATAAGTTTAAAAAAATCTTTGAACAAAATTCAAAGAATATGGGCCTTAACCAAGAAGTGATTCCTTATTTTATTTCCTCTCATCCCGGTAGTACTCTAGCCGATATGGCTGATTTGGCTATGCGTACTAAGAAGCTGGGTTTTAAATTGGAGCAAGTACAAGATCTCACTCCTACGCCCATGACCGTGGCAGCAGTAATTTTTTATTCCGGCTTTCATCCCTATTCCTTAAAACCCGTTTTTATTGAAAAAAATGCCAAAGAGAAGCTAAAGCAAAGGCGTTTCTTCTTTTGGTATAAAAGAGAGAATAGAGAATATATTAAAAGTTCGCTAATTAAAATCGGAAAAAAAGAATGGATTGATGAATTTTATAAGTAGAATATGCTTTTGGTAATCTTTCTTTAATATAGGCATTTTGATATTAAATTGATGGGCTATTCTTGTCATTATTTTTTTATCATCTAATTAAACGAATTAGTTGTTTTCCACTAATGGAAAACTATTAGTGTAATTGGTATAATTCGATGATAAGTTTTTTTTAATTAAAATAGTTGCTGACTTATTTGGAATATAAATCAGTAATGTCCGATAAAAATTTCCATAGAATCATAGATAATCAATTCATCTTAAATAAATTTAAGTGGGTTGTATCATTTTACTTCTAAAGGCCTTTAAATGTTTAATATTTACTGATATTTCAAAAAGTTTTATCGGACAACAGTGAAAACCAATAAAAATCTCAAGGCTTAGAAAGCTAATTTCCTCACAATAATTAGAATAATTGTTATTTTAATT
>WGCS01000107.1 GCA_015493685.1 Bacteroidales bacterium | reverse complement strand
CTATATAATAGGTCGTACTATCTAACGATATTAAGCTTTTATTGAACTAAATCCGCCACAGGCGGATAGCTCTATCAGGAACAAATATAGTATTTTACGTAGAAAATTCATATAATTATGATTTTTAACTTTTAAAAATTATAATTATGAGACAAAAAACAAGTTTTACCATTGTGGAACGAGCGATTATTGCTGTTCCCGGATTTGAAAAAGTTGCTGAAAAATTATCACAGCAAGTCACACTTAGGGGTCAAAGCAAAAGCACTTTGAATAATTACATTCGTCGTATAGCATTGATTTCTTTGCATTTTAATCGCCTTCCCCACGAGATTTCCGAAGATGAGATAAATGAATATCTTGTAGGATTAGCGCGTGATCCCAAATCACCCTCCAGAAGTAGTTTTAAGCATATGGTTTATGGTCTTAGGTATTATTATCGGTTATTGGGAATGAACAAAAAAGCTATTGCTCTACCATCTCTTAGAAGAGATACAAAATTGCCTGTAATTCTGAATCGTAGTGAACTTAAAGAATTATTTGCTACCCCAAAACTATTGAAACATCGAATTGTGCTGACATTGATATATTCTGCCGGATTGCGTGGACAGGAAGTTATCAATTTGAAGTTGTCAGATATTGACTATGAACGTATGACTATCCATATACGCCAAAGCAAATATAAGAAAGATAGAATTGTTCCTTTATCCATTGCTATGGCGAAGGGGCTAAAAACATATCTTCAAGCCGAGCATCCACAAGATTGGTTATTCAATGGTAAAGAACTCGGAAGTCAATACAGTACTCGTGGTCTTTCTTGGGTAATGCGTGAAACATTGAAAAAGACTTCAATTACAAAGAAGGTCAATTTGCATTCGCTTCGCCATGCTTATGCAACTCACTTATTAGAAGAAGGGGTTAATATAGTTACTCTCAAAGAACTTCTAGGGCATTCGCAGATTACCACTACCATGATTTATCTTCATGTTGCACAATGTAAATTAATTAAACCTCATAGTCCGATTGATAGTTTGTATAATTGTGGGAAAAAATAAGTTTGAACTTGCCGATATAGTATATAATTTCGGTAAATCTCTGATAGAAGGGCAATCCCTTTCTCCTCAACAAAATAAGTCCCTGCTTAATATTGTACGATGTCGAACAGCTGCTTTGGGCGGACACGAAGAAGCTTGCGACAATTGTGGTACTGTTAGGTATGCTTATAATAGTTGTGGAGACCGACATTGCCCCAAATGTCAATCCAATAAACAGAATTTATGGATAGAAAAGCTCAAAAAAGAGACTCTACCTATAAAACACTATCACGTTATTTTTACCGTGCCACATATTTTGAACAGTATTTGTTTATGGAATGACAAATTATTTTACAAACTCCTGTTCAAGTCCGTATGGAATACTTTGCGCACTTTTGGTTATACTCAATACGGTGTGGAGACAGGAGCAATTGCCATTTTGCATACTTGGGGACAAAATCTTTCTTTACACCCCCATATTCACTGTATTATTCCGGCTGCCGGATATAGCATTGATGGCAAATGGAAGAATATCGGTGAAAATAATTATCTTTTCAATGTTCGCCAATTGAGCGCTACATTTAAAGGCAAATTCCTTGATGGACTAAAAAGAATGCTCCGTAAATCAGGTAATTTGTATGGTTTTAATTCCAATATCAAAAAGGCTTATAGTACCAATTGGGTCGTATATAGTGAAGTTCCAATGGCTAATATCAAGCATGTTATCGGTTACCTGGGGCAATACACACACAAAGTTGCCATCAGCAATAGAAGAATCATTGACATCAATCACAATGATGTCATTTTCTTTGCAAAAGATTACCGTGATAATGCTACCGTCAAAAAGACCAAATTATCCGGTAAAGAATTTCTTAGACGCTTTGTACAGCACATACTCCCAAAGGGTTTTGTTCGCATTCGCAGATATGGTATTTATAATCCGACTGTAAAAAGGAATTTGGATTTGCAATTTAGTCATGCCGATAGTCCTTTCGAGCAAGCAGTAGCCAAAAAGGATGAAGCAGAAGTATCGAATTTATCCAAAACTCCAGATTCCTCTCAAACTAAACATATCTGTCCTTATTGCAAAAAAGGGAATATGGTTGTTATCAAAACGATTCCAAGAATACGTTCACCCGCGGGGCATTTACCAACAATCTTACTTTCTTATTTGAAATAATCATTCTGCTTTTCTCCGATTCAATATTGGAACAGGTATTCTATGCTCAAAAGTGAGTAAAAAGACCAATAAACATCAAAATTCTTCTCTCAAAGATGCTACTATTGCTTTAAAAACCATAGTTTTTCCTCTCCGGCAATCTTTTTAGCAATAACCAACCGCATTAAAGGCTATAAATCTTAATCGTAAATTACATAGATATACGGATGTAGTTCAACATGTACTACTCGCTGGGTCTTTCAGACCGCTCATAGTC
>WGCS01000106.1 GCA_015493685.1 Bacteroidales bacterium | reverse complement strand
TGGGCTTTTGCCAACCTTCCATATCCCATTATAAGGAATAGTGTTAATACTATTATTTTATACTTATTCATTATTAATTCTTTTTGATAAATACGTAAGTAAGTAATCGCTTGCAAAAGTAAATTAAATTATTTTATTGTCAAGAGTTTTCTAAAATATTTTAAATAAAAATATATTCTTTGGGAGTAACGTATTGAGTATAAAGGAATAGTAGTTTATTTTTAAGTTGCAAGACTAGTAATATAGGGTGAATATTTCAGAAAATAATTGGTAAAATTTATTTATACTCGTATGCATCAGCATTTGTATTACCGAAGAATCTTTTTTGTGCTTGTTTTTGTATTTTAGTAGGAAAAATACAATCAATGGAAATCCTATTGCTGTAAATAAAAGAATAATTTATCTCTCTTTTTTTAAAGGGAGAACCAAAAGAGGGATTTTTTTTTCTTAGCTATTTCACCAAGCTCTCTTTTAGCAAAAAAATAGAACTAGAATTAATCAGTATTTTTATTGGACAACAATGAAATCTATGGCTTTTTGGATAAAACAATAAAATATCCGTTTATAAATTGTGTTATAGAGTAGGAAATTTGCAAGAGATTAATCTCGTTAGTTTATCAATACCGGATGTTCGTTGGTTTTGTAGTAGAAATGTACCCGGTGAGTAAAGCTTAATTATTTTTTATAAACTAAAACGAATACAAGCTATCTTTGTGCTTTGTTTTAAAAGTGATATTTCAGTTGAAGAAATTAAATAAATTTTTATTATTATCCTATATTGGGCCTTTTGTACTCACTTTTTTTGTGGCACTTTTTGTGTTACTAATGCAATTTCTGTGGAAGTATGTTGATGATTTTGTGGGCAAAGGTTTCGATTGGTATGTTATTGCCGAATTGATGTTTTATGCTTCGGCAACATTTGTTCCCATGGCTTTGCCTTTGGCTGTGCTATTGTCGTCCCTGATGACTTTTGGAAACTTAGGCGAGAATTATGAATTAGTCGCTATTAAGTCGGCAGGCATTTCCTTACAAAAGATAATGCAGCCTCTGATAATATTCATTATTTTTGTGAGTATAGGAGCATTTTATTTTTCTAATTATGTGCTTCCTAAAGCAAATTTAGAATTTCTTACTTTGCTTAGCGATGTGCGGCGAAAGAAGCCGGCAGTGAGTATTAAAGAGGGGGTGTTTAATACGGGAATTGGAAACTATGTTATTAAGGTAGGGAAAAAAGATCCCGACGGTGTGGGAATTGAAGATGTAATAATTTATGATCATTCCAAGCATGATGGAAATACTAATGTTACACGAGCCCAATCGGGGAAAATGGAAATGAGTGATGATAAACGTTTTTTGATTTTGAGTTTGAAGAATGGCATAAGCTATAATGAAGATGTACAGCAAAGAAAGGAAAAAGGACATTATCCCATTCAAGTTACCCATTTCTCCAAAGAGATTCAACGAATTGATCTTTCTGATTTTGTTTTTAAAAAATCGGATAAAAACCTGAGGCGTAACAACTATCAGATGCTTAATGTACATCAATTATTGTATTTTGAAGACTCATTGATACATCAGCGTAATTTGGCTATTGCATGGTTTCAGAATTATGCTATTGATGATTTGGCTTTCTATAGAAAATATTTTCATACCAAAGTGAATAGAGATTCTTTAATGGCAGATTCTACGGCTCATTCTGCCCACGATAGCCTCCGAACTATTGCTAAAGGCAAGGAGGACACAGAAGTTGAGCATCATTTGAATGATACCGCCATTGGTAATAGAGAATCTTTTTCTGGCCTAAACAATGGGTTGTTAATAGCTAAAGCGCAAAAAGAAATTGCTAAGATTAAAAAAATTAAGCCCACGAAATCATTATCTAAAAAAGCAAAAACAAAAAATGCTGACAAAACTAAACTTGCCAACTTTTATTTTAAGGACAATATTTTAGCCCCTTATGACAGTTTGGAACAGGTAAGGATAGTTGTAGGTGCTTTGTCTATGGCGCGAAATGCATCCTACCAAGCTTCGAATACTTATAAACTTGAAGAAGCCAGAGATATTTATATTTCCAAATACAAGGTAGAATGGCATCGTAAATATACTTTGTCTTTTGCCTGTCTCATCTTATTCTTTATTGGTGCTCCCTTGGGCGCAATTATTCGTAAAGGTGGTTTGGGAATGCCTTTGGTAATTTCTATTCTAATGTTTGTACTCTATCATGTGTTTACTATTATTGGAGAGAAATCGGTAAAATCGCAAGTTATGGATCCTTGGCTGGGAATGTGGATGGCCAGTTTAATTTATCTGCCCATGGGAGTTTTCCTTACATGGAAAGCAACCACTGATGCCCCACTTTTTGATGCTGAAGCATGGGGTAAGTTTTTTAATAAAATAAATATCTTTAGAAAATTGAAGAAACATAATTAGTAACAAATACAATGATGACTAAAAAGCTTTCTATTTTGCAATTGTGTAATAAACCTCCATTTCCTCCTATGGATGGGGGAGCTATAGGTATGCATAATGTAAGTCAAGGTATTATTGATGCTGGTCATCAGCTTAAAATACTTAGTTTTAGTAGCAATAAACATCACTTAGATATTGCCAAGCTTCCTAAAGATTATATACAAAGTACCGGTATTGAGGCAGTTGATGTTGATTTGTCAATAAGGATGTTACCCGCATTGTATAATCTGCTTTATAGCCGTCACTCGTATAATATTAGTCGTTTTAATAGTAAGGAGATGCGGCTTAAGTTGGAAGAACTTTTATCCAAAGAGTCTTTTGATATTATTCAGCTGGAGAGTATCTTTCTTAAAGACTATCTTCCTCTTATTCGTAAATTCTCACAAGCAAAGGTGGTGCTTAGAGCTCCTAATGTAGAGTTTGTAATATGGCAGCGGTTGGCTCAAATAGAAAAGAACCCGATAAAGCGTTTCTATCTTGGTATTTTGGCCAAAAGGCTAAGGAAAGAAGAGGTTGCTGTGCTAAATAGTTTTGATGCTATTTATACTGTTACTGAGCGAGATATGCAATTGATGCGCTCCTTGGGGGCAAGGGTTAAAATGACGTTTATCCCAACAGGAGTGGATGTCAATAAGGATCTGACAACGGATTTTGATGCAGTAGAGTATCCGTCTGTTTTTCATCTTGGAGCTCTTGACTGGTCTCCCAATATTGAAGGGGTGAAATGGATGCTTAATCAAGTTTGGCCGAGTTTGCATAGCCGTTTTCCGGAACTTAAGTTTTATATTGCCGGACGTCGGCCTCCGCAATGGTTGCAAGAGCTTAAAGAGGATGGCGTTGTGGTGGTAGGTGAAGTGGAAGATGCAGGAGCTTTTATTAAATCCAAAGCAATAATGCCGGTGCCTTTATTTTCGGGAAGTGGGATGAGAGTGAAAATAATAGAAGCAATGATGCTGCAAAAAGCAGTGGTGTCTACCGGTATTGGCATTGAAGGAATTATTCATGAAGATGGTGAAAATGTATTGATTGCCAATGACGCTGATGCCTTTATTGATAGCATCGCACTATTGGTGGAAAATAAAGATTTATATAAGCGTATTGCCATTAATGCGAAGAATAATGCAAATAAATTTTACTCCAATAAGGTGCTTAATGCCAAGCTGATGGAGTTTTTTTATTCCTTATAATAAAAGTGTGCAGAAACAAAGTATTAAAACCTACAATAATGGAAATGCAAAAAAATAATTTCAGGAAATTAGTACAATTACAGCAATACTATTTTAATGGTAATATCACCAAGAGTGTGGATTTCCGAATTGCTCAGTTAAAGAAAATATTGGCAGTACTTAAAGCCAACGAATCGGTGCTTGATGAGGCTATTTATAAGGATTTTCGAAAATCAAGTTTTGAGAATTATGCCACTGAATTGTCTTTGGTATATCATGAAATTAATTTGGCCGTTAAGAATTTAAAGGTATGGGCAAAACGTCAGCGTGTAAATACGGATTGGGCAAATACACCGGGCAAAAGCTACATTATTGCTGAACCTTTAGGGACTACTTTGGTAATTGGCGCATGGAATTATCCTTACCAATTGTCTCTTTCGCCAATGGTAGCCGCCATTGCGGCAGGAAATACGGTGATAGTAAAACCTTCAGAAATTTCATTGAATTCGTCTCATGCTATGGCGAAAATTATCAATGATAATTTTGAACCTCAATATTTGCATGTAGTGGAAGGTGGAGTAGAAGAGACCACTGAGCTGCTTAAACAAAAATTTGATAAAATATTCTATACCGGCAGCACTTCTGTTGGAAAAATAATAATGAAAGCAGCGGCAGTAAATTTATGTCCTGTGGTTCTTGAGTTAGGAGGTAAGAGTCCTTGTATCGTTTTTAAGGATGCTAGTATGAAAATTGCTGCCAAAAGAATTGTGTGGGCTAAGTTTCTTAACGGGGGACAAACTTGTGTTGCCCCGGATTATATTCTTTTGGAGAAGGGAGCTAAGACTAAATTTGTGGCTGAGCTGAAGAGACAAATTGTTGCCGTAGTAGGTGAACATCCTGAAGAAAGTGAGTCTTTTGTCCGAATTATTAATCCTCGCCATTTTCAACGCCTTGTTAATCTTATCGATAAAGAGAAAGTTATCGTTGGTGGAAATTATCTGAAAGATGATTTGTATATTGCTCCTACAGTGATGGATAGGGTTAGCTTTGAGGACGAAGTGATGCAAGAGGAAATATTTGGCCCCATACTCCCCATAATAGAATTTGATAGCCTTGACTGGACTATTAGCCAGATTAAAAGCCGCCCTAAACCATTGGCTTTGTATATCTTTGGTAAAAATAAGAAATCCATTAATCGTATTCTTTTTGAGGTCTCTTTTGGTGGTGGTGCTGTAAATGATGCTGTGATGCATTTGTCGAATTCAAATTTACCATTTGGTGGTGTAGGGAATTCCGGTATGGGAAATTACCATGGCAAGTATGGTTTTGATACATTCTCGCATTTTAAATCTATTCTCGATAAATCTACTTTGTTGGAACCTACAATTAAATATGCTCCTTATTTAAGCTGGAAACGCAAATTATTACAAAAATTAATTGAATAATTGATTTTAATTGATTTTAATTGCCTGATCCTGTGCCTGGCGTTATTTATGGTTTAGCTAACTATTATTGTTATTAAGAGCAATAGTTTTTAAACTTGCTATGCCATTTTTATTGAGTTTAACTTCATAATGTTGGTATTGATATTCTTTTCCGAAATTTATGGCCACAACAATATGAATTGGAATGTTTCGCTCATTATATACTTCTTTTATTTTATCATTTTTCTGAATAAATAGTGGAATCTTACTTTCTTCAAGTCGAAGAATAATAGGGGAGAAGTTGAAGGTGATAACATCATTAACTCCTCGTAATTTGATATTTTTAAAAGTCTTTAGAAAGGCTTTTACATTGATTTTTATCCGGCGCGTAAACCGCATTATTTTTTCATCATGCTCTATCCAGTCTTCTTTTCCCGTTGTGTCTATATAACGTAGAGCATATATTTTTTTGTCCATATTGGTTTTGGGGACAAAGGAGAATCCGTCGTGACTGCTTCCAATCTTTTTGTGATTGTCATCATATAGATTGAAGCGATGGTCTAAAATCTGCTTATGTAAAATAGTGTTGAAAAAACTTCTGAACCATTCTTTTATCCTATCTTTAAACATATAACTTATCACTAATACAAAGAAAAATCGTAGAGTGAAATTACCAAATACCTTATTGTAATAAAAAGCTACTGAGGTAGCAAAAACCATGGCTATTCCTGCCGAAAGGCTATAGAGTAACTCTTCGATATAGCGGGTTTCTTTATCAATACGTGTATTTATTATTAATTTATTGGTAAAGAAATATTTAACCTTATCCCAACGGTTAATAAGTAGCTCGTTTTTCTTTTTGCTCTCCGAAGATAAAGGAAAGTTATGGGCTTTTCTATATGCTATTTCCTGATTTAGTTGGTGTTTTATTGCAGCATTGAGCTTTTCTCTATTGTTGGAGTCTTCCATCATCACTTCTTTGAGCAGTTGTAAATAATAGCGATAGCATTGGTTGCTAATATATTCATCTCCAATAGAATATATGGTGTTTACTTTACTGTTTTTTTCGTTTAAGTAAAGGTGCTTATTGGCTAAATTCCGGTAATCAGTAACGGCCTTGTCGAGATTGTCGCAGAATCTAAAGCCTACTCTGAGTTTTTCGTTATCATTGGGGTAAATTAATATTTTTCGAACTTCTCTTTTAATGGCTTTTTTAAAAATATTTAGAAATATTTTAAGCCTGTCTTCTAGCAGATTTATGTTTTCAATGCTATTGACATCATAAATGCTTAATGATTTATCCAATAGTTGCATAAAAAAATTATCCCTGTCGGCAATTTCGCTGAGCAATACTTTTGGAGGGTCTATTTTAAGATAACTTTTCAGCTCTCTATAAAAATCAATACGGGTATAATTGCGCTTATTAACACCCGTTTCAATGGGTAGAAAGAAATAGGTCTCAAGAGAATATTTTTTAAACCGAACAAAACGCTTTCTTTTAGGGCGATATTTCACCTTAATTTCTATGGAGGTAGAATCTATCTTCTTTATGTTACTACTTATCATAGATTTATATTTTTATTCTAAGGTTTATAGCTCCTTATTGGCAATACTATTTCATTGTTAATAATACATTTCCCAATGTCTTATTGTTTTACTATTGAATAATAATTTTAAAATAGTCCCAAACCATTGGGCGTGATACCAAGCCAACGGTAAAAAGTCATTGACATTAGGATACTAATTATCCAAGCTACTCCCATCATGGCAATTCCAAATTTAAAGGAATCGGTCATGGTATAATGGTTGGTAACATAAAGTAGGGCAGCGGGTTTACTATTAAAAGGCAGTACATATACATGCTCAATAAGGAAAGCAACAGGCAATGCAAGTGAAATAATGGAGAAACCGAATTTATGTGCTATGCCAATGGCAATGGGGATAAATATAAGTGTTCGCATGGTTTTTGACTGGAAAACCAATGCGCTTCCGAGCATGCCACCGGTAAGGATTAAATAGAGCAGCCAAAATGGAGTGCCGTTACCCAATCCCATGGCATCAAAAGCATGGTTAACACTGATGGAAGGCAGATCAGTGGCCTTAAATCCAGCTCCTAAGGTATAGGCGCCGGCAGAGAATAGTAATAGGTGCCATGGTATATCTACTTCATTCCATTTGATTACTCCTATGCGGGGGAGTAAGGCTATAATGCCACCGAGAAAGGCTACAGCTGTCGGGCTGATGCCATGCCAACGGTCAGTAACCCATAGCGCTAATATGCTTCCGAAGATAATTAATGATTTTATTTCGTTAATACTTATCTTCCCCATGGAGGCAAGTTCTTTTTTAAGTCTATCCATACCACCGGGTATTTTGGGCATGCGGTCTTCCTTTTTTATGGGGAAAAATACTCGATTTGCTAATATTAATCCCACAAACATTATCCCCAGCTGAACAGGAAAAGCAGCCATCATCCAATCGGAGAAGTATATATCGGTACCTATGGCTCCACCAATTAGAGCTGCGGCAATAAGGTTTGCTCCCGAACCGGTAACAAACATTCCTGCTCCCATATTTATGTCCAAAAGATTCTGTAGTACCAAACTTCGACCAAAATTATTCTTCTTCTCACCGCCGGTAGCTCCATATACAGCAGCAATAACCATAAATATGGGGAGAAGAATTGCCGCCTTTGCCGTAGTTGCTGAAATAAAGGCAGAAAGCACTATATTAATAACAATAAAACTAATAAATATGGTGGAAGAATTCTTGCCGAATTTAACGATAAACCATAACGCAAACCGCTTGGCAACACCTGTAGCCACAAGCATACTCGCTAATATAAACGACATGATATTTAGCCACATTACTTTGTGCCCCAATTGGGCATAAGCTTCTTTCTCCGGAAGAACACCGGTTAGTACCAAGGCTATTATTAGTATTAGCGAAGTCTGATAATTGGGAATTACTTCTGTCATCCATAATACTAGTGCTGCTGCAAAGATGGCCAGCATACTAATATTCATAGAGGTGAATTTCTCCGCACCAACCCTGTCGAATATCTCACGTGCAGATTTAGATAATTCGTTGGCATTAATATGATGCAGAAAACTAAAATCTCCAATATACTGAATGTATATAAATACAATAATTGCCAGTGGAGCTCCTATTATTACTAGAAATCTTTCGAATTTAGAACGTTCCCTTTTGGGGAGCTTCTCCATCCGGTATTGTTTCATGTCTAATACGTCAAACTTTTCTTGTTCTTTATTCTCTTGCTCCATAGAAAATTATATTATTCTAAATTTAATAAT
>WGCS01000105.1 GCA_015493685.1 Bacteroidales bacterium | reverse complement strand
GAGTAATTTAAGTTTGTCTCTTCGCTTATTAATAAATGCATAGACGGTATTTTTACCTTCATTCTGATCCATATGCTCACTAATAATTCCACTTAAGCCATTAAAGCCTTTGCGCATATCTACAGGTGATAAATAAAAATAATACGTGTGCTCTGTTCCTAATCCTAACATAATTATTGTTGTATTGTTTGGATAGCAAAAATCAGAAGCTTTTTTTAATATTACAATATGTGGATGGCCGTACGCTTATGTAGCGTTAACATTAATGATTGCTGTTAGTAAACCAGAAGAAAAAGATACAATGATAAAAATAATCGTAAACTTAATAAACAAAAATAATTAACAACTACCTACATCAATGTAAATAAATCATTGTACAATAGATAGTTAAATTAAATATCATGAATACAAGGAAATACTATAGTAAAATGAATTTAGACGTCATCCTGCCTGCGCCGCAGCTTCGGCTGGCAGGAATGCCCAAGGCCTCCTATACTCGCCCTAATACTAGCTTAACAAAATAAAAGAGCGTCACCAATCGGGAATGGGACGCTCTTAAAACAAAAAAATGAAAAACATTATTATCCAACAAAGATAAATATATATAAGCTGATAACAAGCTAATATTTATCACTTAAATATACTGTAACTAGTACAAATATCAATACTCACCAATTCTCCCCCATTAATTTATGCTAATGAGTTTCAGAGATAGTATAGTGTAAATCTCTTGCTTAAGTTGATATTATGTCTTTTTAGCTTACAAGAATATAAAATAATCTATGACCAACACCTACTAGGCTTTCTAACTAAAACTTATACCCTATTAAGATATGCCATATCAAAGTCGAATACAGACTGCTTTTGGCAACGGTAACTCGTATAGGACCAATAATACTTTCGTAGGAAAGTTGTAATCCTCCTCCAACTAAGTAATTATCATAATAACCAACATAACTATCAATGGCATGGTCGTTATCAGACGCATCAAAAAGATATAAGCTATTTTGAGCTGAAAACATAGCATTTACCTTTGCTGAGAGATATAGCTTATCATAAAAATTATATCTTAATCCTATTCTGTATATCCATCCGTTACTAAATAAATTACTATATTCAGGTAATCCCCAAAATTCATATTCATTGGGCCTATAATTATTAACCCCTCCAATCCATGCCGAATTAAGTTGAGAGAAAGGAGAGTTAATACTCAGCAAAACATTTAAACTATTCTCCATAACTAATTTATGCCATAAGGGAATATATTTTATATAATTAAAACCAATTTTAAGATAACTACTTATTGTATCAGTTATATATTTAGGAGATTCACTATGTGCCAATAATGAATCAATGTCAATATAGTAAGTATCTTTACTCCCCATAAAAAACCTTGATTTCAATTCAAATAAACTCCCTGAATTTGAAAAATATTTCTTATCAAGATAATTTCGTTTATAATCTAATTTTAAAAAATTGTGTTGATTTTGAATTTTATAAAAATATTGATTATCAATATCTACCACTCTTTTATAAATACTATTACTGGTTCCACCCCCCAAAGACAATGCGGCATTAACACCCAAAAAACGATAAAAATTGACTTCACCAATATTATTATAGCCAACATATTTACCTGTTAAATTATTAGCTGTATAGAAGTTAATATTATTAACTCTAAAGTTGTATTCTGCCGCCATACCATAGTTGGTTTTATAACCCAAATAGGTAAAATATCTAAATCTAGCAGCCGGATATTCTGATATTCTAAATTTTAAATCCAATTTAGAACCAGGGATAAGGAGATTTCTATATTTAACACCTACATTCAAGCCTATCTTGGATTCCGATTTATATTCCAAAGCGAAAGTCAAATATTTATTTCGTTCTTTCTCCACCTTGTAGCGAAGAATTAGTGCTGAGTCATTTTTTGAGGAAGGCAAAAATTCGTACGATAATTTACGAAATAAGCGGGTGCCATATAAAGTCTCTATTTTCCTTGAGATAATATCAGGAGTAATCCATTTATTTACATCTCTTGTTTTCAAAACATTAGCAATTATCCGCTTATAACGTGGATTTTCATTCAGCATATAAATTTGTTGGCTATCAATTTTGACGGAGTCTTTCAGTACAATTTTTTTGGAAACAGCAGCAGGAAATTTATTAAAATAAGCGGCCATTCTTTTAAAATCATCCTTTTTGCCAATTGCCGCTTTGTAGCCTCTGTCGATAATGATAGAAGCTTTGTCAAAATCCGCAGCACTTAAATCGGATAACTTTGGTTCAACAAATAAATCAACGGATTTTTTCTGCTTCTCAGAATCTTTGATTCCTGCCATTAACGAACTCTGTTTTAAGATATTAAAGAGCGTATTCAGTTTCTCTTCAGGAAGAAGTTGTCCTCCCGTATAAACCCCAATAATCACATCTGCCCCCATTTCTTTGCAAACATCCACCGGAAAATTTTTCATCAAGCCACCATCAACCAGCAACATTCCTCTATATTTCACCGGGTCCATAATAGTAGGTATCGACATACTTGATCGCATGGCAACAGCTAAATTCCCCGTTTTAAAAACATATACTTTACCTTTTAGAACATCCACAGCAACAGCACGATATGGTATGGGGAAATCATCAAAAATAGTATCACCGGCCGCCGAAACAGTTAATTTATTGAATAATAATTCTAATTCCTGACCACGAATTGCCCCTTGAGGAAGATTTGGTTTCCATCCATAAATAGGAAATTCTGCAATATACTCTCCATAATCCCATTTCTCCTCCATATTAACACGCCTAAAATCTTGTTTATTGCTAAGTACCGAATTCCAGTCTTGATGTTCCATAAGGTTCTGCATCGAATCGGGACTTATGCCAATGGCGTACAATCCGGCTACAATACTACCCATGCTCGTCCCGGTAATATAGTCCGGCTTAAGTCCAACATCTTCCATCACTTTTAGCACACCAACATGGGCCATTCCCTTGGCGCCGCCGCCACTCAATACCAAGCCCAACTTGGGTCTTTCTCCCTTAAAGTTACGATTGTAATAAACTACTATAGAATCCTGAGAATAAGTATGTTTACCATAAGATAATATAATAGCAAATAAAAAAATAAACTTCCATTTCATGGGACAAATATATAATTAATAATTGTGATATACCCTTATATAAAAGTTAGCCCTCCTTTTCTTCCTTGGGCTTACTGATAATTGCAATGCCTTTCTTCCCATCAAGTTTTATATCCAAATCGTTATCAAAATGCACCACTCTGATAAACTCATCTTCATAAGTTGCCTTCAGACTATCTAAGTATTTGTAATCATAAATCCCTTGCTTAATAAAAGGATTCACTGTAAGATAACCAACTCTAAAAGAAGTTAAATTCTGAAAGAAATGTGTTCCTTGACTGGGATCAATACGATAATTACTTAAACCGGACTCAACAATTATTCTTGAGTTGCTTATCTGAGGCCAAATTACCGGAATTCCTAACCAATAGTCGGAGCTCCCCCATCGTCCGGGGCCTACCAAAACATAATTTGTATCCTTCTCCACAAATTCGTTATTAATACGCTCAAGGATTGGCGGTAACTTCAAATTATTGGCTGCCTTAAATGTATCGGGTCGAACATATACAATATCTTTTATTTCTGTATAAATGCCATTGCCCAACGAAGAATCGGAATAAATAATTGCATCTTCCTTATTAATCTCACCTATTTCTACAAGTTGTGCCTCAGTGGTATCAACAATAGGCCTTATCTGCAATAAATTAAACGTTGTTTCCCCATCTTCATTCTTATTAAGATTAACTGCAAATTCAATTTCTATGGGCTTATTCATATTTAATTGGCCCAGTTCAAGAATATCAGAAATAATATTCGTTAATGGAAAACGATTGTATTTGATAATATGATTAAAAGTTACTATCTTCTTTGCTTTTGGGTCCCATGTATCACGTATCATTTTGGAGTGTAAATCAAAGGAAGACAACATCATACGCATTGTTGGATGATCGGGAAGATACCTCGTTGACAGATGAACTAAATTCATACTATCATTTACTGAGGGATGAAACTCATCTTGATTTAGACTCAAGGCATAAAACTGTTTTTGCGTACTACTCAAAGCCAACTCAGGTGTTGAAAGTTGCAATATTTTATTGGTACTATTAGGTGAAAAACGTAAATTATTTCCTCCACCTTCTACAATCTGTTTTCCTAGTCCAAGAGCAATTTCCACTACACCATCTTCCGGTTTTTCGTCGCCAATGGGATAAAAGTTCACCGAGCGTGTTACCCCTGCAAAACTAGGCATAAAAATATCGCCATAAGATTCGCCACAGATTTCTTGTAATATTATTGCCATTTTCTCCTCATCGATAACATTATGAGTAGCAGCCATATACGATTTACTGGCTTTAAAATATACTGAAGCATAAACACTTTTTATGGCATTGGCAAGCCGTTTTAGTGATTTTGATTTTCCGGTGTTCAAAGGCAACATAACCGTACTATAAATGCCTGCAAATGGTTGATAATGGGAATCTTCCAGCAAACTTGAAGAACGTATTGCAATGGGTCGAGTAACCACATCAATATATTTCTCCATATCCTGAATTAGATGCAAGGGTAAGGCAGCCTTAATAAAATAGTTAAGGATTTCTTCATCATTACGATCCGATAATGCAATCTCATAGAGGTTATTGGCTTCCATAAATTCATCAAAAATATCGGTAGTGATAACAACAGTTTTGGGAATAGTTACAAAAACGCCGGGAAATTTATGGTGCATCTTATTCTTCTGAAGAAGCATATCAATAAAGGCCAATCCCCTCGCCTTGCCTCCAATAGATCCATCACCAATACGGGCAAACATCACATAAGAATCAAAACTGTCGCGATAGAATTTAGCGATAACACCGCGCCCTATATTTCGTCTATAATCGGCTAAAGCATCATAGATAAATTTACGCACTTGGCTTATGTCGTTGAAATGCTCAGCACGCATAAATTTAAACATATCGGCAACATGATATAGTGCCCTCGACTTCAGCCACTTCGATAAATGGTTTCTATTGATATGATATTTCAATACTTCGTCAGGTACTTCTTTAATAAGCTTCTGTAAACTTTGTAAATCATGTGCCCTGCCAATCACTTTTTTCTCTTTGGGACAATAAAACTGGAAATCTCCAAAAGCAAAATTACGAACGATATAATGCCTTAGCTCCGAAATTAATGTCTTGGAATTTTTATCAATAAAATCCACCTTTAATCTCTTGGCATGTATTGCATTACTCGCATCAGAAGATTGCAATAAAAAAGGCATAAACCGATCTTCATCTTTTATCTTTTTACATAATCGCAGGCCGGCTTTTTCATCTTTTACTCCATTGCGTTTATAGCTCATATCTGATATTACGCCAAGTAGATTATTCTTATAGCGCTCATAATATTCCACCGCTTTCTCATAATTCGTTGCCAACAATATTTTGGGACGACCGCGCATTCGCATTGTTTTCTGATGTTCATTAAGCCCTTCTGACATGAATTTTTTAGACTGCAGAAAAATAATCTTATACATTATGGGCAGGTAACTCGAATAAAAACGCACCGAATCTTCCACCAATATAACCACCGGAACACCTACTTGATTCACATCATATTCAACATTCATCAAATCTTCTATTAGCTTTACTATTGCCAGCAATATATCCGAATGTCCCAACCAGCTGAACACAAAATCTACTGCATGTAAATTTTGTTTTTCCAAACGCTTACTTATCTCGTGACTAAAAGGAGTCAATGCAACAATTGATATGCTGTCATCAATAGCTTTAATTTTTTTTGATAAATCAAATGGATCCATCCCTTGCACACTAAGCATATTAATCACCAGCTCTATCTTCTCGTTTTGAATAATCTCCAAAGCTTCGCTGGCTACCGAAACTTGAATAAATTGGGGAGGATACCGAAGATTTAAGGCTACATATTCATTAAATATTTGCTCATCAATACGGCCATCTTCCTCAAGCATAAAAGCATCATACTGACTACATACCAAAAGTATCTTAGTAATTCGACGCTTCATCAACTGACTAAAGTCAACATCCGTATTATAAAAATTTGTATTAACCATTTTGCTTGTATTTTAATTTTCATAAGCTTAAAACAAACAGTATGTTCTCTAAACTTAGAATCGTAATAACATATTAAAGGCAGACAATCAGTAACTTATATTAAATAATACAAGCAAATTTTATTTACCTACAGTTAAACAAAGGTATGGAAAAAATATTAGTATTTCGGTCTTGATAAAAAGAAGAATTACTCAATTAAACAGGCTTATTCCAACGAAAGCTAAGCAATGTGATATCATCAAACTGATTAGCACTTCCTCTAAATTCTTCCAGCGAACGAAAAATATTCGTATTAATAGTACTGGGCGATTCCTGAATATTATTTAAAATAACAGTTCTTATTCTATCCATTCCAAACTCTTGATTTAAGCTATTTTGGGCTTCATTAACGCCATCGGTGTACATTACCATTAAATCGCCATCAGCCAATTGTATTTCCTTTTTATTATATACGCTATCACCAATAATTCCCAAGGCGGAATTGTGAGTCTTTTCCAGATTACTAATATCCGCATCATGCACCAGTAAAGGGGGATTGTGCCCTCCGTTAGAATATACAAAACGACCTGTTTTCACATTCAAAACACCATAAAATGTAGTGGTAAACATACATTCTTTATTGTCATATTCCAAATAGTTGTTGGTCCACTGCAATACTTTATTGGATTCTTTTTGTTGGTGAGCATAAATACTAATGGCTGTATGACTTACCAACATAAATGCCGCTGCGGAGATACCTTTTCCCGATACATCAGCAATAAGAAAACCCAAATGAGTATCGTCGAGGCTGAAGACATCGTAAAAATCGCCTCCAACAAATCGGGCAGGCTTTATAAAGCTGCCTATTTCCACCTGTGGGTACGACTTTAATGAGCCATTAATTTGCGGCAATAACGAAAACTGAATTTGTGCTGCTGCTTTAATTTCGTTCTCCATTTGCGTAAGCCGTCGAAGTTCCTGCTGCTGGTTTTTTAGATATTCTATTCGTTCTTGCGTTTTCTGTATTGTAGTCTCTAAATCGGAAAAATCTATTGGCTTATTAATAAAATCGAACGCGCCTCTATTCATTGCCTGTCGTATATTGCGCATATCACCGTAGGCACTCATAATTACAATTTTAAGCGTATGTCTATTAAGCTTTGCCACCTCATTCAAGAAAGTCAGGCCATCCATTACAGGCATATTAATATCCACTAATGCCATATTTATTTCAGGATGTGCAATAAGGAAATCCAATCCTTCTTGCCCATTGGCAGCATAAGAGAATTTTAGTTCTCCTTTTCTTATCTGCCGGCGAAACTTCTGCTGCAAGAGCGCTTGCATATCCATTTCATCATCAATACTCAATATATTAAATGCCATCGCTTAAACTATTATAGGTGTTTGGAAATGATAATTTCAAATTTTGTAAACTCGCCTTCTTTACTTTCAACATTGATATTCCCTTTGTGCATTTTTTTTATAATATCGTAAGTCATAGTTAGTCCCAAACCTGTACCTTTTCCGGCGGGTTTGGTAGTAAAGAATGGATTAAAGATTTTATTAAGGACCTCTTTATTCATTCCTTTTCCATTATCGGTGATAATAATAGAAAATGAATCTTCCCCATTATGAGTTTCCACCAATAAACTTGCTTTATTCCTATAGCTCTTATCATGAGTAATTTTTTCTTCCATTGCCTGACAGGCATTATTAACGATATTCATAATCACTCGCCCCAAATCTTGATGTATCACTTTCACCTGACCTATACTATCATCCAAATCGAAAGTCAATTTCATATTAAAAGAAGGTATTTCACCACGGACTCCCTGATAAGCCAGTTTGCTTGCATCCATCACAAGTTGGTTAATATCGGTTTTTTCAAAATCAGAGATACCCCCATGGGAAGTATCCAGCATTCTACTGATAATCTGAGCTGCCCTCTTACCATGTTTATTGATCTTAGTGCTATTACCTTCTATCAGATGTAAAACTTCCAGCAGTTCCTCCTTCTGCTCCCCTTCCTGCATTTCCATTTCATCAATAATTTGATACACATCGCCCAATAACTCTGTTATTAAAGCGGAGAAGTTATTTACAAAATTCAATGGATTCCTTATCTCATGAGCTATTCCGGCCGTCAGCTGTCCCAAAGAAGCCAAGCGTTCCGATTCAATCAATTGATCTTGTGTGGCCTTTAATTGAGCTAATGCCTCTTGCGTTTGCTTCTGTTTTTGTTCCAGTTGAATATTTTGAGAAGCCAGTTTAGCATTTAATTTCTTATTACGAAGATAGGCCCGCAGCATAAACAGGAATACAATAATACCAATAATTATCAGCACAAACAAATAGCGCCTGTTTTGTGCTAGCCTACGATTCTTTTCTTCGCTAATCTTTTTCTCCGTCTCGAGACTCTTCACCTGTGCGGCATTCAATTTCTCTTTTATTTTGTTCTCTCGCAGTACTTTTTCAGCCTCTTCCTGCTTTTTAAGTGCTTGCAAGGTTTTATATTTTGCTGTAAGTGCCGTTTTCTCTTTTTGTTGCTCCAATATTAAATTTTGCTGCCGCAATTGTTTCTTTATTTGTTGTGAGCGCAATAGAGCCAACTTCTGTTCCGACTGTGCTTTTTGATTTCGGAGCTTTTCTATTTCTAGTTTTTCAACCTTGGACTCCATATTAGCAATCTGAAATTTACTCTCACGAAAACTTATATCTTTATATTTAAGAAACTCCTCACCTATTTGCGATTGGTCACTACGATTCTTTTGCAAGCGCAATTCACTAAGCTTTTTATACCATTGTAAAGCCTGCTTTGTGCTATCTATATTCTCGTAAACAACCGCTATGGTCTGCGTCAGCATTAGCTTCAATTGAATATTTTTACTTTTGTCTGACAAATAAATCAAACTGTCGAGTGAGTATGTCGCCTCCTTTTTTTTATTTTCTTCCAACAAGGCCAATGTCCTTAGGTTCAGAGCCATATATCTACAACTATTGTACTTGTACAGCAACTTATTTTTGATAAGTTTTTTTAACACCGACAATGTTGCCTTATAATTTTTACCATCGAAATAACTCCTTGCTGAATAATATCTTGCACAAATAAAAATCGAGTCTGGAATATTGCCTGTGGTCTCCAGTAGGCCATAATATTTTATTGCTTCGCTATTCTGGTTAGAATACCGATACCAATTGGCAATAGTATAATAAGCTATGGCCTGCTGTTTCTTCATTTTTAATGTTTCGAGGAGTTTTACCAGATGCAACTCCATTTCGATGGCATTTTTATAATCATCAACAGCTGCATAACTTAAAGCCAGCCCTGAATCAGCAGTAATAATCTCTTTACTATTATTCTCTTTTATTGCATAATTTTGAATTTCTTTGTAATACTTTTTAGCCTTCTGAAATTCCCCACTCATAAAGTAACAATGAGCCATGCTTTTTTTAATGCGTAAATAGTACAAACTATCAGTTGTTTTTGGGAGTAAAGTATCAGCCTTCTGCATATAGGTTAATGCCTTTGACCATACCTCAAATTTCTCAAAAAGATTGCCCATACCATAAAGCGCCCCAATACAATGCTGCCAGTCTTTGTACTGCTTAAAAGTAGAATACGAATCCCAATACAAACTATAAGCACTTTCGTAATGGCCCTGAGTAAACTTAATACCGGCTAAATGCAATTGTTTTATTGCAGCCAGTGAGTCAGACATCTGTGACAATTCTGAATTAACTAATCTTAGGGAATAAATATATGATTCAGTGGTAGTTTTTATACCATAGTCTTTAGCTTTGGCGTTAAGGCCACAAGATGGAATATCTGCCAAAGCGGTTCCTCCAATCATCAATAACGTAATCCACAAACTCCATATTGGTAGCTTAATAGATGTCAGAATAGAATTATTGAAGCGCTTTTTCATCTACTTTGTGTTTAAAGCATAAAATTATACAATTTTAGCGTTGATTTAACACAAAATATTGAATTATTGCCAGCCAAATTCTACCATTAATCCACTGATGTCATTAGCTGATTTTTTATACTCTTTTTTTTCTGAAAACCGAAAGCTTCTTTTAAGCTAGCCCATTTCGTTCCCATTGATTTTTGTCTTTTTTCACCATATTGAGGCATTCCTTCATTAATAGTTTTCAATAATCTATTTCTCACATTATTTACAATCACCTGTTGGCTATTTAAATGCGACACAGAGGAAGCTCTCCGCTGTTTTTGTACCATCCTATCGGTTCCCATACGCTCCACATTTAACTTATCTTCTGTCTTTCTTTTAAACAAGTTCTGCAAACTGGCTATAATGTTCCATAGCAATTGATGCAATAAATCAATTTTCTCCTCACCATCTACAAACCAATAGTTAATGGTTTCGCTTTTATCCTCTTCATAATCCAACTCAAATTGCTGAGCCCACTCGTTGTTTTGAACATTAAAGAAACGGTTTCCTAATTCAAGGAAGTAATCTGAGATACTTAATTCTGCGCTGTACATACTTAATAATTATTTTTAAATGTTACCAAAATATTTTCTTAAACCGAAGGGATATTCCTTCCAGATGAGCGGCAAAAATACGTCCATAGCCATAGTAAAATCAAGTATTTTAAGCATAATAAGCTTACTTAATTCTAATTTTAAGCTACTTAATTT
>WGCS01000104.1 GCA_015493685.1 Bacteroidales bacterium | reverse complement strand
TTGTAATTGAAAACAGGGAAATATAGTATTGATTTTTCATCCTTTTAGAGGGAGTGTAAAGCCTATTTTAGGTATTTTAATACCAATAAAAATTTTGATTGTTTTTTTTTGTTAATTAATGTAAAATAATTGCTAAATTTGCAGCCAATTTATTAGAAACGATTTGAAGCAAATAATATGATTCTTAGGAAGTTTTGGGAAGTACGATCTTCCATCATAACGGCAATAATTTTGCTGTTTTTTGTTTTTAGCTTTCAAAGCACCATGGCAACTGATAAAGTTAATCCGCCAGCTGATGAGACTAAGATTGATAAGACTGAGGAACTTAACGCAGGTGAACTAATCTTTGAGCATGTGTTGGATGCGCATGAGTGGCATATTGCTACTGTTGGAGGTCATCCCATAAGTGTTCCATTACCGGTGATAATTTATGATTCTTATACCAAGAGTCTTCATGTTTTTATGTCTTCCAAATTTGATCATGGTCATCATTCATACAAGGGCTATAAATTAGCCATTGATGGTGATTATAAGGGAAAAATTGTCCCTGTAATCAAAGGAAGTATGAAACAAGACATCACTCGTCCTATTCCGTATGACTTTTCTATTACAAAAAATGTTTTTGCTATTATGTTTAGCGCTTTTTTATTGATGTGGATTTTCATTTCCATTGCCAATTCGTACAAAAAGCGCAAGGGACAGGCTCCGGCCGGTTTGCAGTCTTTTTTAGAGCCTATAATTATCTTTGTAAGAGACGATATTGCTAAGCCATCCATAGGCACGCGTAAATATGAAAAATACATGCCTTATTTGTTGACAATTTTCTTTTTTATCTTAATCAACAACTTATTGGGTTTAGTTCCCATATTCCCCGGTGGAGCCAATGTAACCGGTAATATTGCAGTTACCATGGTGATGGCAATATTTACTTTTATTATCACCTCATTTAGTGCAAACAAAGCCTATTGGGTACATATTATTAATATGCCTGGAGTGCCGTGGTGGTTGAAATTCCCCATTCCGATTATGCCCTTGGTAGAGATATTGAGTGTTTTCACTAAGCCCTTTGTACTTATGGTTCGGCTATTTGCCAACATATTGGCAGGGCATATTGTTATTCTTGGCTTTATTACCATGATATTTATCTTTGGTGCCATGAATGTTTTTGGAGGTTATGGAGTGTCAATTGTATCTGTTGGCTTCTCAGTATTCCTCAGTTTACTTGAAATCTTAGTAGCTTTTATTCAAGCTTACGTATTTACTTTGCTATCGGCATTGTACTTTGGTATGGCTATGGAAGAAAGTCATTAATATTGAATATTTTTATTTATTTACTTACTAATAAACATTAAATTATGTTGACATTAGCAATTTTATTACAAGCCGGAATCGCCTGGATGGGCGCTGGCTTTGGAGCAGGTTTAGCAGCCATTGGTGCTGGTATTGGTATTGGCCAAATTGGTGGTAAAGCCGTTGAAGGTATTGCCCGCCAACCAGAAGCCGTTGGAGATATTCGTTCCAACATGATTGTTGCCGCTGCACTTGTTGAAGGGGTTGCTTTCTTCGCTATTGTAATCAGTCTTTTGATTATCGTATTGTAAGAAATACCTTATTTGCATTCCTTTCTCCGACGGTTGGTCGGAGAAAGGATGCTTTTTTGATTTTAATATCATTTTTTTATTTTAAATTATAACCAATGGATTTAGTACTTCCCGGATTAGGTTTAGTGTTTTGGATGACAGTAGTGTTTACACTCTTACTTATTGTTCTTAAAAAGTTTGCGTGGAAACCAATTATGATGTCGATTAAAGAAAGAGAACAAGATATTTCTTCTTCTTTAGCCATGGCTAAACAGACAAAACTTGAGATGCAAAACTTGAAAGCTGATAATGAAAAATTATTGGCAGAAGCTCGTAATGAACGTGATGCTATTATCAATGAGGCCAACAAGACTAGAGATAGAATTGTTAATGAGGCCAAAGGAAAAGCGCAAGTAGAAGCCGATAAAATTGTGGAAAATGCCCTTTTAAATATTGAAAACGAAAAGCGCTCTGCCCTTACGGAAATTAAAAATCAAGTGGCAGATCTTTCTATCGAAATTGCTGAAAAAATTCTAAGCACTGAACTTAGCGATAAAAAAGTGTATAACACCATGGTGGAGAAACAACTGGAGCAAATCAACTTTAACTAATCAATCATGAGCTATACCAAGATATCAAAACGATATGCCAAAGCATTGTTTGAATTTGCTCAAGAAGAGAAAGTTCTGGAGCAGATATATGCTGATATGGTGTATTTGCAACAGCTTTGTAAAGTCTCTGATGATTACGTGAGAATGCTTAAAAGTCCCGTAATAAAGATAAGTAAAAAACTCGAAATTACTAAAGCCGTACTACAGGCTAATGTGTCTGCTATTAGTATGAAATTTTTGACACTTATCTTTAAAGCCCGACGCGAAGAAATTATTCCTTCGTTAACAGAACAATTTGTTCTATTGTATAATGATGCGAAAGGACTAAAAACTGTTCAGCTGGCAGCTTCCAGAGCTGTTACCGATGAGGTGAAAAACAAAATTAAAGAAATTCTTGAAAAACAAGTTAATAAAACTATTGAGATTGAAGAAACTATTGAGCCGGATTTAATTGGTGGTTTTATTTTGAAAATTGACGATTTACAATACGACAATAGTATTAAATCGAAGTTGGCAAGTATGAAGAATTTATTAAGTCAAGAAGTATAAGAAATATAGGATTTAACGAATATAAATACCATAGAAAAAATGGCAGAAATTAAACCCGCTGAAGTATCGGCAATTTTAAGACAACAGCTTTCGGGCTTTCAAAGTGAAGCCGAACTCGAAGAAGTAGGAAGTGTATTGCAAGTCGGAGACGGCATTGCCCGTGTTTACGGACTTACTAATGTGCAATCAGGTGAGTTGATTGAGTTTGAGAAGGCAAATATTATGGGTATCGCACTTAATCTGGAAGAAGATAATGTGGGTGCAGTACTATTGGGAGAGTCGGATTCTATTCAAGAGGGCGATGTGGTAAAGCGTACCGGTCGTATCTCTTCTATTATGGTTGGAGAAGGCCTTTTAGGTCGTGTCATTAATACTTTGGGTGAACCTTTAGACGGTAAAGGACCCATTGAAGGTGAACTTTATGAAATGCCCATCGAGCGTAAAGCTCCCGGTGTTATATTTCGCCAACCCGTAGATGAGCCCTTGCAAACAGGTATTAAAGCTATTGATGCAATGATTCCTATTGGGAGAGGCCAGCGAGAGCTTATTATTGGTGACCGTCAAACCGGTAAGTCAACCATTGCTTTGGATACAATTCTTAACCAAAAAGAATTTTATGATAAAGGAGAGCCTGTTTACTGTATCTATGTGGCCATTGGACAAAAAGGGTCCACAGTTGCCAATACCGTTAAAGTTCTCGAAGAAACTGGTGCAATAGCCTATACTACTGTGGTAATGGCTACAGCTTCCGATCCTGCAGCAATGCAGTTTTATGCTCCTTTAGCCGGCGCTGCTATAGGAGAGTTTTTCCGTGACACCGGCCGTTCGGCTCTTATTGTTTATGATGATTTGTCCAAACAAGCGGTAGCCTATCGCGAAGTATCTCTTTTGCTTCGTCGCCCACCGGGACGTGAAGCATATCCAGGCGATGTGTTTTATCTTCACTCTCGTTTGCTGGAGCGTGCTGCCAGAATTATTAAGTCGGATGATGTTGCAAAAAATATGAATGACCTTCCTGTGGCACTGAAAGGAATGGTTAAAGGAGGAGGATCCCTTACTGCTTTGCCTATTATTGAAACTCAGGCTGGTGATGTTTCTGCCTATATCCCTACCAACGTTATTTCAATTACCGATGGTCAGATATTCCTCGAAACAAACCTCTTTAACAGTGGGGTTCGTCCTGCCATTAATGTTGGTATCTCCGTTAGTCGTGTGGGAGGTAATGCCCAGATTAAGTCGATGAAAAAAGTAGCCGGAACGTTGAAACTAGACCAGGCCCAATACCGTGAACTTGAAGCTTTTGCTAAATTTGGTTCAGACTTGGATGCTGCAACTCTTGCTGTGATAGAAAAGGGAAAACGTAATGTTGAAATTTTAAAACAAAATCAGCATACCCCCATGAAAGTGGAGGAACAAATTGCAATTATTTATTGTGGTACAAAAGGATTGGTAAATAGTGTGCCGGTAAAACATATCAATGATTTTCAAGAATCCTTTATCCGTGTTATGCATGAGAAAAAGGAAGACGTACTCACTGAATTACGAAAAGGAAAATATACTGAGGACGTAACTAAAGCTATTGAGGAAATTGCTCTTGAAGTAAGTAAGCAGTTCCTATAATTAAATTAATTCAATTGTCGATATGGCAAATTTAAAAGAAATACGGATTCGGATTTCATCTGTTGAATCAACAAAACAGATTACCAGTGCAATGAAATTGGTGGCTGCTTCTAAACTTAAAAGAGCTACTGATGCCATAACACGTATGCGCCCTTATGCAGGTAAACTTGGAGAGATTCTACAGAATTTAAGTTCCGGTGCCGATACCGATGGTAATATTTACGGAGACCAACGAGAAATACAGAAGGTATTAATAGTTCCAATAGCTTCCAATCGTGGACTTTGTGGTGCTTTTAATACTAATGTTGTTAAACAAGTTGATTTACTAATAAAGCATGTTTATCAACAGCAGCACGAAGAGGGTAATGTACATTTTTTTACTGTTGGTCACAAAGTTAGTGAGTTTTATGATAAACATAACTATACCGTAATTGCAAAGCACGACGAAATTTGGAATAAGCTGAATTGGCAAAATGTAATTGCAATAGCCGATGAATTACTTATATTATTTAAAACCGGAGATTACGATCGTATTGAATTGGTATATAATCAGTTTAAGAATGCAGCTACTCAAACTATAATTAAGGAACAGTTTTTACCCATAAAAGTTGTTGAAAAAGAGAATAGCAGTCAAGCTGATTATATTATGGAACCCTCCAAAGAGGTCATTATTGATGAACTTATTCCCAAGTCATTAAAGGTACAATTTTATAAGGCTTTATTGGATTCTTTTGCTTCGGAACATGGTGCGCGAATGACCGCTATGCATCAGGCCACGGATAACGCGACAGATTTGATAAAAGATCTTAAACTTACCTATAATAAAGCTCGACAGGCTTCTATTACTAACGAAATTATTGAAATAGTTAGTGGGGCTAATGCTATGTAAACTTGTATAGATAGTATTCTTTATTAAAGCTCAGAACCGGTTAATGCTGATTCTGAGCTTTTTTTATTGCCGGGTTTGTTATTAGTAAGTTTTGGGGAAATATATTTATGTATATTTGTACCTAAATAATATAGCTATTGATAAATTATGATTAAAACCATTTTATTTCTTGTTTTTTTATTGCTAACATTATTTTCTTCTGCGCAACAAGCCAATAGCATTATTCTGCCGGAAAAAGGTAAATCAAAAGTGCAGAGTAAAAAATCAAAAGCGCTTATTAATATAAAGCAGTACTCAGTAAAAGAGAATGGTCCATTACGTGTGGGCTTGGTTCTTAGTGGTGGAGGCGCAAAGGGGTTGGCTCATATTGGCGTTTTAAAAGTATTGGAGGAAGAGGGTGTTTATGTTGATTATGTTGGAGGAACATCCATGGGTGGGCTTGTTGGAGGATTGTATGCCAGCGGTTATAGCCCGGAGCAAATACAAAAAATTGCCGAGAATATGCCTTGGTCCAAATTATTATCTGATGAACCGGAACGGAGAGATCTTCCTCTGGATGAAAAGGAAGACCTTGATGCTTATATGCTTAGTTTACCAATCAAAGGTTTTATCCCCGGCTTACCAAAGGGTCTTAAAAAAGGTCAACTTATCCTTAACTATATTACAAAGCTTACATGGAATGTATCGACAGTGCATAATTTTAAGAAACTTCCTATTCCTTTTTATTGTGTTGCTACCGAACTTGCAACGGGGAATGCATTGGTTTTAGACACTGGAAATTTAGCCCTTGCCTTAAGAGCCACTATGAGTATTCCTTCTGTTTTTGAACCTGTTGTTGTTAATGGTGTCTCAGTAGTTGATGGAGGATTGATTGATAATTTGCCCGTTGATGTAATGCTCGATAGCACTTATGCTAATTATGTTATTGGCGTTGATGTGGGAGCACCTCTGTATAAAGTTGATGAGATATCCAGTGTCTTTGATATCTTGGATCAGATTAGTAGTTTTCATAGTCAGAGAAATCTTAAAAAAAACATAGCTAATACTAATTTATATATTAAGCCGGATATAAGTAATTTATCAGCACTATCATTTGAAGATATTGATAGCATCATAAATCGGGGAGAAGTGGCAGCACGGGCTCATATTAAGGAAATCAGAGCCTTGGCTAAAATAATGAAAAGTAATAAAAAACGAATCGATTCCATACGCCATATTCATCATGCTGATACTGTTTTTGTTTCAGATATTAAAATTTACGGCTTACATAACGTATCGAAGAAAATGATTTTAGGAATATTAGGACTAAATATACCGGGAGTTAACTCTGTTGAAAATATTAATTTAGCTGTCAATCGTTTATATAGTAGTAAATACTTTAGTAGCATTGTTTATAAACTAATTCCAAAAGATGGAAGGTATCAATTAGTACTTACCTTAGTGGAGAAAAAGGATAATCTGTTTGAAATAGGTGCTGCGTTTAATACTGAAATGCAGGCAAATATAAAACTTAACTTAAAGTTTCAAAATATACTGTTAAAAGGCTCTAAATTAAATGTTGGAATTAATATGGGAAAAAATCCTGCCGGAGGAATCCGTTATTTAGTTGATAGAGGTCAGAAATTAGGCTTTGGTACACAAGCTACGTATTATTCCAGATCACTATTGGATTATAACAAAAATTATACCTCCATAGCACGAGAATATTTTATGAGTTTTTCCAAACTGTCACTGTTTGGTTATTTTAATTATAATAATAATTCAGCCCTTACTCTGGGTGCTAATGTGGAATTTTTTGGACTGAGCTCTTCGGTGTCAAATATCCCGATTGAAGGATTAAATCGTGTTTATTATCGGAGCTTTGTTCGCTTTATTAATGATAGTTATGATAATAAATATTTTCCTAAAATGGGTAAGTTCCTCCAGCTTGAAGCAAATATTATTAGTCCTGATATGGGAGAACCTGTGGCTTATTTTAAATGGAAGACTTCCACTGTTATTAATATATCAAAGAAAATGAGCTTTTTACCTTCTATCTTTTTGGGCGGTTCATGGAATAATCTGTCGCGTACCGGTTATTTCTTTATTGTTGGAGGGGATAATAAAAGCCAATATGGTAACTTTATATCCATGCCAGGCATTCCTTATACTGCTACCGTTACTAATAATTTTGCAGCAGCGTATTTTAATATTCGATACGAAGCTCTTCCTCATCATTACGTGTATTTAAGATCAAGTATTGGTGCTGTATCTGATTTGGCAGAAGAGATTTTGACCAATTCGAAACTGTTATATGGTGCTACAATTGGTTATTCATATCAATCGCCGGTGGGACCTATAGGCATTCAAGTGGGAAGCTCTAATGTTAGAACTAAACCTCATGTCTATTTTAATATTGGAATGGATTTTTAACTCACTTGATAAACTTTCTCTTAGAATCTAATTTGTTAAAATATACTAATAGCATTGACAACTGTTTTTTTATATTGTAACTTTACTTTTTATTAATTCTAAAAAAGGAGGAAATTATGTATAAGGTACGTAAATATTACAAAGACAGGGTAATGTCACTTACTCATGATGATGGTAAACAGGCTTTTTCTGTGGGTATTATTGCTCCCGGAACTTATGAATTTGGAGCAATAAGTGATGAACGGTATAAGGTTACCAGTGGCGAAATTTACTGCTGGGAGGAAGACAGTGACGAATGGAAAAAATATTCTATGGATCAGGTTTTTACTGTTCAATCACATAAAAACTTTATTATTAAAACAAAAGAAG
>WGCS01000103.1 GCA_015493685.1 Bacteroidales bacterium | reverse complement strand
TCAATCTACTTTGGTTTCACTATACTCAATCCATTACCTATGGTGAAATTATTGATAGCAAGATGTTTATTTGGACCTCTCTTATTGAATTTTTTATTGGGACAAGTATCTTTCTAATAATTCTATCGGCAAAATTTGCCAAAAGTCTGACGCAATATTACTCAGAAATGGAGAAGAACAAAGAAGCCCTAAGCAAGTACCGCTATGCTACATTAAAGAATCAAATCAACCCACATTTTCTTTTCAACTCACTAAATGTGCTCAGTGGTATAATGTACAAGGACACTGAGAAAGCGGATGAATTTATTTCCAAGCTGGCAAATATATATCGCTATGTATTGGATATACAAGAAGCAGAAGTTATTTCCCTATCCAAGGAAATCAACTTTGCCAAAGATTATTTATACCTACAATCAATTCGTTTAGGCAATAACCTCAGCTATTCCATTGAGGTGAATGAGAATAAAATGATAATACCCATGGCTTTACAAATACTCATTGAGAATGCGATAAAACACAATAGTATTTCCGATAAGAAAGAGCTAAAGATAACTATTAGCAATGACAATAAGTATGTTGTTGTAAGCAATAATAGGAACCCTAAACAAGAAGCGACAATAGGGCATGAGATAGGAATAAAAAACATAAAGGAGCGATATAAATTTTTGACGGACCGAGAAATAAAAATAGTAGAAACCCCTGCTAAATTCAAAGTATATTTGCCTCTCTTAGATTTACAAAACAACTAGCCTTAGGATGAAGAAAGTAATTATCATAGAGGATGAGAAATATGCTTATGAGAAATTAGCTTTGCTACTTAGCCGAATTGACCCTAATATAGAGATAGTTGGATGGGGAAGGACTCTCGAAGAGGCCGCCGTTTTAGTCAAGGAAGAGCCGGATATTGACTTGGGATTCTTCGACATTCAACTATCCGATGGGGTAAGCTTTAAACTTTTTGAGCTGGTAAATATTGATTTCCCTGTCATCTTTGTTACCGCATACGACCAATATGCCATAAAAGCGTTTAAGCACAATGGAATTGATTATATACTTAAGCCTATTCAAAGGGAAGATCTACGACTTTCGTTAGAGAAATACCAGCAGCTGCAACGACCTGGAAAAGAGCTTATAGCAACATTAACCAATCAGCAATATATTAATCAGAATAAATATAAAGAACGCTTTACCGTAAAAGTAGGTGAGTATATTAAAATGATAAAAACCGTTGATATTGCCTGCTTTTACAGTTATGATAAGGCGACGTTTATACTCACTCAAAAGGACAGGAACTATGTTATCGATTACTCTTTGGACGAAGTATATCACTATTTAAATAAAGCCTTGTTTTTCAAAGTAAGTAGAAAGTTCATAATAAATATCAACCAAATAAAGGATATAATAGTCTATTCAAATTCACGACTTAAAATTTATGTCAATGGGGATACCGAAGATGAAATTATTGTCAGCCGAGAGAAAGTAAACGCTTTTAAAAGGTGGATTAATGGATAAGTCCATTGTACTATTAATTCACAATCCACTTTTTAACTACAGTTTTACCATCATTGATTATCCTAATAAAATACACGCCTGATTCAACATTAACATCAACTGGAATAATAGAATTAAATGTATTAATAATCATTGATTTACTATATATAATCCTAGCATCAGCAGTTAGTATTTCTACTATTGAATCACCTCCAAATCCTGCTGTAGTTAAGCTTATTTCTCCACTTTTATATACTTTTTACTACAGCACAACGGTATAAAACTATTGACATGAATAATGCAGCTTAAGGAAGCTGTATTTTATTCGAATAAGGCATAGTGGACAGCCAGCTTGCCGTCCTCCAGAAAATTCCGATTTCTTAACCAAGTATAAAATCGTTTATAAAAGCAACTTATACTGATTAGAAAACCCCAATGGGAATTTGGAGAATATAACCAAAAATCCAAAAAAAGCATGTATTTTCGCATTTCGTTTTAAACAACAATAATATCATGGATATATACACTAATAGTATAGTTGAGGGTGGTTTTAAAGAGGATAAAGAGATCAGTGCTTTGGAGGCAAAATATGAGGCACAGAAAATTGCTTTTGCACCAATTATGTTTCAGGCATCGATAGCTTTACGTGATTTAGGCATATTATCGTTACTAATGAAAGCGCGCAAAACCGGCGGTTATAGCATAGAAGAAATTTCGGAGAAATTGGGACTATCGATTTATGGAGTAAAGGTGCTGTTAGAAGCCGGGCTCAGCCTTCGTATGGTAAAACAAAAGGACGATAAATTCTCCATAACAAAGATTGGTTATTTTATGAATATCGACCCACTAACCATTGCCAATACTGATTTCACACAAGATGTGAACTATCTGGGAATGTTTAAGCTTAAGGAATCGATTGTTAATGGAAAACCGGAAGGCTTGAAAGAGTTTGGCGAATGGCCAACGGTATATGAAGCCTTGAGTGAGCTACCCGATAATATTCGTAAAAGCTGGTTTGCTTTTGATCATTTTTACTCCGATTATTCATTTCCTGAAGTAATGCCCATATTGTTTGCACTACATCCTAAAAAGATAATGGATGTGGGAGGCAATACTGGAAAATTCTCCTTACAATGTGCAGCCTATAATGCTGATGTGGAGATGACAATAGTAGATTTGCCCGGACAGATTAATGATGCCAAGAAGAATATTGCTGCTGCCGGAATGTCGGATCGCGTACATTACCATCCACTGAACTTATTGGGTGATAACGTACTACTACCCAAGGGTTTTGATATTATATGGATGAGTCAGTTTTTGGATTGTTTTTCACAGGAAGAGATTTCCAAATTGTTAAGTTATGCCTACGAGGCAATGGATAATAACACCTCTTTATTTATCATGGAAACCTATTGGGACAAGCAACGTTTTGAAGCTTCTACCTACAGTCTGCATGCCACCAGCTTATACTTTACAGCCATAGCCAATGGCAACAGTCAAATGTATCACAGCCGCGACATGTTAAAACTGCTTGATACTGCGGGACTATATGTAAAAGAAGAATGGCATGAAGTGGGCATAAGTCACAGTTTATACCGATGCATGAAAAGATAAGACCTAAATATGGATTCATTTATCAATCAAGAGATTACTCAATTTATTCCCCAGCGCAAGCCTTTTATCTTGGTGGACAAACTACGCTCTTGCGTTCCGGAAGAAACCAATAGTATCTTTGAGATAAAAGAAAATCATCTACTGGTTGATGGTCAGTATCTTTTGGCAGGAGGATTGGTTGAGAACATGGCCCAAACAGCAGCTGCAGGAACAGGATATCTCAATCGCTTGGCAGGGGAAGAAGTGAAAAGGGGCTATATTGGCGCTATAAAAAATTTGAGAGTATATGCTCGACCAATGGTAGGAACGACATTATATACACGATCTTTCAGCATCAATAAAGTACTTAATGTAACAATAATAAAGGCTGAAGTTCGCAACGAGGAGAATTTTCTTTATGCCGAATGTGAAATGAAAATATTTTTGGAAGAATAAAATAATAAGACGAACAACATAATGGGAAACGACATTAAGCTCATTAATCGCTGTGAAAGCAGAATACGATTTAACGAAGTAGATTCCATGGGGATATTATGGCATGGCAATTACATCAAGTTATTTGAAGATGGCAGGGAACTTTGGGGATTGGAATTTGGGCTACATTATCTTGAAGTGTACGAGAACAAGACCTTTACACCGATAGTACATTCCTCTATAAATCATAAAGGAATGTTGCGCTATGGTGATACGGCTATTATAGAAACAGAATTTGAGAATACCGAGGCAGCCAAATTAATTTACAACTACAGAGTATATCGTAAATCAGACAATGAATTGGTAGCCACAGGGAAAACGATACAAGTTTTTATTACTTTAGACCAGCAATTGCTTCTAAATAGCCCGGAATTTTTTATAGAGTGGAAGAAAAAACATGGACTTATTAATTTATAGACTATGTGTAGTGTTTATTTAATTGGGGAATCAATAATATCAGCTTTGGGCACCAGCATGGACCAGAATATGCAACATATCACTGCCCTTGAGGGAGGAATATGGACGGATTCTCCATCCACAAATGGAAATCCGATACCGCAACATTTGCAATCAGCACCTTCCCTTAATCAATTGGCATTGGGTTTTATCAATTGGCAAGCTGTAGAAAAAGAGTTTATAACAAATACTATTCCTGATACTTATACACGCTTTGAGAAGCTTCTACTATTGGCTATAAATAAGGCAATAGTAAATACTGGTATTGATACCGGCAGCTCAAAAACTCTTTTTATTCTTTCCACCACCAAAGGAAATATTGAACTTCTGAATGAAGAACTTGCCAAGCAATATCCTAATGAGCGCATACAGCTATGGTCATCAGCACAAGAAATTAGTCGTTTTTATGGCAATAATAATACTGCTATTGTTATTTCTAACGCTTGTGTTTCAGGGGTTATGGCCACCACAGAGGCTGCTAATATATTACGTAACAGCAATTATAATCACGCCATTGTTATTGGTGGCGATATAATAACAAATTTTGTACTTAGCGGTTTTCTCTCATTCCAGTCATTGAGTAATAAGGCATGCAAACCATACGACAGCGAGCGTAATGGTCTTAACTTAGGGGAAGCTGCGGGCTGTCTTATCTTATCAAAAGATATTGAAAGTGATATTGAAATTCTTGGAGGGGCCTCTCATAATGATGCCAATCATATTTCCGGCCCATCACGTACTGCTGAAGGTATGTATTATGCGGTAAATGATGCTTTAAAATATTCAAAAATAGGAGCCAATGACATCGATATAGTATCGACTCATGGCACAGCTACAGCCTATAATGATGAGATGGAAGCCATTGGATTATCGCGGCTGGGAATGCAAAAAACACCGATACACAGTCTGAAAGGATATTGGGGACATACACTTGGAGCAGCGGGGATAATAGAAATTGCAGCCCTATCATGGGCCATGAAACACAATACCCTTTTGCCTACTTTAGGGTATAAAAACCATGGAGTAAGCAAAGAACTAAATATACAGCAAGAAGCAGAAACAAAAGAAATCAGCTATGCATTAAAAGTTGCTTCCGGTTTCAGCGGTATTAATTCAGCCTTGATATTAAAAAAGAAAGGAGGCAAGAAATGAGTTTTATAAGTTCTTATATTCATATTAAGGATAAGGAAGTATGGAAAGACAATACGTTAATTTACAGTAATACAGAAGGTATAAGTAATAATAAATTTTATAAATTATTATACAAGCAGCTTGCAATTAAGTATATGAAGTTTTATAAAATGGATGAATTAAGTAAATTAGGATTATTGGCCAGCGAATATCTTTTAGAAGACAGAACACTAACTTCTGAGTTTAAAGCTGAAGATATTGGGATAGTATTAATGAATAGACAAGCCTCCCTAATTACCGATATTAAATACTACGACACCATAAAAGACGCCACTAATTACTATCCAAGTCCATCGGTTTTTGTCTATACATTAGCCAATATTGTAATGGGTGAAATTGCCATTAAAAACAATTTCAAAGGAGAAAATATTTTTTACGTACAAGAGCATTTTAATGCCGAACTCATCCATAATCATACAGAGCGGCTGTTGCAACGAGGCAGCCAACAAGCACTACTCTGTGGTTGGCTAGAAGTAGAAGAAGATAAGATTGACGGATTTTTATATCTTGTGGAGAACAGTGCCATAGGCTTAAAACTCAAGCACAGCATAGAAAACATCAACATATTAAAAAACCAATAATATTAAGAATACTATTATGACAAAAGAAGAACTGATAACAAAACTAAAGTTAGAGATAATAGAAGCATTAAACTTAGAAGATATTGAGCCGGAAGAAATTGAAGCCAAGGAAGCGCTTTTTAACGAAGGCTTGGGCCTTGACTCCATTGATGCGTTAGAGCTGATAGTCCTCCTTGACAAGGGCTACGGACTAAAGCTCGACGATGCCAACAAAGGAAAAGAGGTATTCTATTCAGTGGAAAGCATGGCTGATTATATTCTTGCCCACTCATAAAATAATCCAATGAAAAAGCGCATCTTTATCACTGCAATGGGAGCAATTAGTGCCATTGGGGGAAACCCTGATGAACATATTGCTTCACTTCGCGCCGGCAAATCAGGTATCGGTTGGGTCGATCATCTAACCACTGTACATCGACGTGATTTCCCATTTGGAGAAATAAAAAGCAGCAATGCCCACCTAGCCGAAAAGCTAAAGCTAGCTGCCGGTGAATATTCAAGAACAGCGCTTTTGGGTTTATGGTCGGTGAAGCAACTTTTAGATAATGCACAGCTAATTCCTGACGAACGCACAGGGTTAATTTCTGCCACAACAGTGGGAGGAATGGATCAAACGGAGCACTATTTAAATGATTATCTGCAAGGAAACCATTTGGAGTTGGCGCGGCAACATCCATTGGGCTATAGTACCGAATTTATTGCCCGTCAATTAAAATTCAAATCCTATCGAACCACATTAAGTACAGCCTGTAGTTCGTCGGCCAATGCTTTCATACTAGGAAGTCGACTAATCCGTAGTAATATGCTCGACCGTGTTGTAGTGGGAGGTGTAGATGCCTTATCAGCCTTTACTTTAAATGGTTTTAACAGCCTGATGATTCTTGACAAGCAAGTCTGCAAACCTTTTGATGCACATCGCCAAGGGCTTAACCTGGGAGAGGCTTCCGCTTATTTACTTTTAGAGAGTGAAGAAAGCCTTAACAACTCCAACCGCAGAGCATTAGCAGAGTTTAGCGGCTTTTCCAACGCCAATGACGCCTACCATCAAACAGCCTCGTCTCCAGAAGGTAATGGAGCATTTTCTGCCATGAGTATGGCCCTCAAAGAAGCCCAACTACAAATAGAAGACATCCAATATATCAATGCTCATGGAACGGGAACTGCTAACAATGATTTATCTGAAGGACGAGCTTTGGAACGCCTTTTACAAGGTAAAGACATCCCCTTTAGTTCCACAAAATCCTTTACAGGCCACACCTTAGGAGCTGCCGGTGCCATTGAAGCCGTCATTGCTGTACTCTGCCTACAAAATAATTTTATACCTGCATCACTCAACCATACTACAGCTATGCCGGAACTCGATATTGAACCTTTGAAAAACAACAAAGAAAACATTCCGCTAAAGCATATTTTATCCAACTCTTTTGGTTTTGGAGGCAATAATTCCTCTCTAGTACTATCCTCAGTAAAATCGACGTATGAAGACTAATCTTTATATTATATCAAGTGCAGCCATATCTCCATTACAAGCTATGGAAGAAGATAATCTCAGGAGCGAATGGACCGCAACAGGCTCAAATAAAGCACTATGCATTGAGCCCAACTACAAAGATTATATTCCATCCATAAAAGCAAGGCGCATGAGCCGGATCCTTAAAATGACATGGGTATCGGCAAACAGAAGTATTGAAAATACAAATGCAATAATTCCTCAGATGATAAGTGTAGCCACAGGAATGGGCTGCCAGAGCGACACACTTAAATTTTTGGAACAACTAATAAGTGACAAGGAGAAATACCTAAAACCAACAGCTTTTATTAACTCCACCCACAATACACTGGCCGGTTTTTTGGCTATAGGTCTTAAGGCCAAGGGACAAAATTTTACTTTCACCCATTCCGATCTCAACTTTGAGCATGCACTTCTTGATACTGCACTCCGGATGCAAAATAAGGAAGTTGAAAATGCCTTAATTGGCGCTGTGGATGAAACCAATAATCAGACACACCGGATAAAGGAACTAATGGGCCTCTTGAGGAAGGAAGATAACAATAAACTTATTCTTCCCACAAATGATGAAGCTTATATTGATGGTGAAGCCGCTATTTTTTTCTATTTAGAAAACACCAATAGCCCAAAAGCTAAAACTAAAATATCCGGCTTAGATTTTAAGTATGCCATTAACAAGGAAGATGAACTTAACAAAGCCCTATTACTTTTTGTTAAAAACCTAAACATTGAATTTAAAGACATTGACTATATAGTACTTGGATGTACGGGAGATTATAAGGCAGACACGCTAATAGAAAAATGGAAGGAGAAAGAACAACTCCAGCATAAGAGTCTATATTTTAAACACATCAGCGGAGAGTATATGTCCTCCGCCGCTTTCGGGCTATGGCTTTCATCAAAGATTATTGAACAAAATAAAGTTCCTAAATATCTTAACAGCACTAGCATCTCAGCATGTATCACGATACAACGTATTTTACTCATCAATCATAACGGGCAATCCAATTATTCATTTACTTTAATAGAAAATAATGAGTAGATTTCAGATACTAAATGTATTATATATAGCAGCGCTAGCCTTTATTGCCATTACTGAGAGATATTCCACCGGTATTGAATATAAAGTACTTTTTCTGCTATTTTTATCCTATGTATTTATTCTGTTTCTAGGGGTAGTATTTACACAACTCAACCTATATGTAGAGCATGAACTGGCAGGAAATGCCCGCTATAATGAAATCGCACTAAGTTTTGACGATGGGCCCAATGCTGAGTTTACCCCACAAGTTCTCGACAAATTATCACAGTATAATGTTAAAGCCGGTTTTTTTCTTATTGGACAAAAAGTAGATAAATATCCTGAGTTGGTAAAAAGAATTGATAATGAAGGACACCTTATTGGCAATCACAGCTATTATCATCATATCAAATTTGATTTT
Source organism: Bacteroidales bacterium (assembly GCA_015493685.1). Lineage (GTDB taxonomy): Bacteria > Bacteroidota > Bacteroidia > Bacteroidales > UBA1556 > UBA6267. The sequence continues at coordinate 10,145 of WGCS01000103.1, read as the reverse complement.
ATGCGAAGCCGAGAAGTAATGCAAGAGATTGAGCATACCAACAAGAGCATCAATAAAATTATTGGTAAAACACCACATTTTTTCCGTCCACCTTTTGGTATCACACAGCCACGAATTGCCCGAGCTATTCACCAAAGTAAAATGATACCAGTAGCATGGAGTTTACGAACTTACGATACAAAAAAGTCAAAATTTAGAGTAATAAAAAAGCTTCGTCGAAAACTCAATGGAGGCGATATTATTCTTCTTCACGACAATCATCCTGAAATAATAGAGATATTAGAATTTCTGATACCTTATGCCGAAAATAATGGCTTCAAATTTGTTAGAATCGATGAATTAATTAACCAGAAACCCTATGAAATCAGCTAATAACAAAAGAAAAAACTGCAAGCCTCATAGTGCCGGTATTCTTATTAGAATACAACTTGCCGCATTGTTTTTTCTACTCAGTAGCAGTATGATAGCTCAAAACACATCTTTCCAAAAGGTCAGTAAGACAATCCTCCTAAAGCAACAAATAATAACAAAGGCACAAAGTACCAAAAACATATATTGTGATTTCACCCAAGAGAAGCATCTAAGTATGTTTAAAGAAGTTATTACTAGCAAAGGGATTTTTTATTTTCAGCAACCCAATCTTATTCGATGGCAATACAACACTCCTATTTCCTACACCATCGTCCTCAATGGAAAAAAAGTACAAATAAAAGACGATAACGGACTTAAAGAATATGATATGAGTTCCAATCCTATCTTCAAAGAGATTAATAATTTATTATTAAATTCGCTCAATGGCAAAATTCTAAATTCTAAGGATTTTAAGATAGAGTATTATAAAAACCACTATGAATATATGGCCCGTTTACTTCCACAAAATACGGCAATGAGTGATGTCCTTACTAGTATAGAGATCTATTTTAACCGTATCGATTTTGGAGTAGTAGCCATTAAATTAACAGAAGACAGCGACGATTTCACCCTTATAAAATTTAACCAACGTATTATCAATGGACAAATTCCAGATCATACTTTTAAGCTTCGTCCTTAGTCTGATAAATCCTTTTGGGGTGCAGGCCCGGGCTCATAATTTACAGAAAGAAGGCTTTACAATTGCTGTCTTTCCGCAAAAGAGTGCCCGATATCTCTATCGAGCAAAAATAAATTTCCGAGGAAAAGAGATTACCGGATTATTACTTATTAGGAAAAAACCTGAAGGCAGTTATCGTATAGCCCTTGTCACAGAGATGGGATTAAAACTTTTTGAAATGGGATTTTATCCTAATAAGAAAAAACCATTTGTCCTATACTCATGCATTAAATACATGAACAAAAAAGTTATAATAAGCACTTTACGAAAAGACTTTGAAAGTATCTTCTTAAATTTCAGTGCATGGAAAAAGCCAAAGATACATCAGAAAGGAAATCAATATAAATATAGGTATTGCTATCAAGGAAAAAGACTTTATTTTTGCAATAAGTATGGCGATCTTTCAAAGATAATACGAAAACGTTGGGGATTTAAGCAAGAAATCATCAAAATAAAAAACAGCAAGAATCCATACCCACAAGAAATAGCAATTGAGCATCAACATATAACCCTATCAATTATACTTACTTTTATTAAATAATATATTAATGAGCTTAAGAAATTATTATACTATTCTCAATAAAGACATTAAGGGACAGCAAGCCAGCTACCTCATCGAACTCAATGCAGCACACGAAATATTTAAAGGCCATTTCCCTGATTTTCCACTTTTGCCCGGCGTAGTACAAATTGAGCTTCTAAAAGATCTTTTGGAGAGAAGCATAGGGGAAACTCTTGAGCTTAAGGAAGCTAAAAATATTAAATACTTAGGGATGATAGATCCCAAAGAGCAGCAGCAACTAAAGGTAAATATTGCATGGACAACAGAAGCAGGCATTAAAATAAAAGCACAGATACTATCTACCATAGAACCAGTATCAATATTACTAAAATATTCTGCACTATACGAATTCAAAAACTAATGGCTGAATACCAATCCAAATTTAAAGACCATGCTTGCTGCATTATTATGGCCACTTATAATAATGCTACCACTGTTGGTCAAATGGTAGAAGACATACTAACTTATGGCGGCGACCTCATTGTTGTTAATGATGGGAGTAGCGACAATACCTTAGAAGTATTGGCTAAATTCAAAGAGCAGATCATCTTAATTTCCTATGCTGAGAATAAAGGTAAAGGTTGGGCATTAAGGCAAGGATTTAAAAAAGCACGTCAAAAAGGATTTCGAAATGCAATCAGTATTGATTCTGATGGACAACATTTCGCAAGTGATATTCCCAAATTTCTAGAAGTTCTCGACAACAAAGACCATGCGGTATTAATTTTGGGAAACCGGAATATGAATCAAGATGGCATCCCCACAAAAAGTAGTTTTGGCAATCGTTTTTCAAATTTTTGGTATTGGGTAGAAACGGGTAAAAAGCAGGCCGATACTCAAACAGGATATCGCCTCTATCCTATCTCTGAATATGACAATATGCATTTTTATACTAACAAATTCGAGTTTGAGATAGAAATATTAATTCGTAGTGCATGGCGAGAGATAGAAATTGAATCAATAGATATTCAGATAAAATACTTTCAAGGAGAAGATCGTATTTCACATTTTAGACCATTTAAAGATTTTTTCCGTATCAGTATTCTCAATACAGCACTCACTACCATTGCTCTTGCCTATATCAAACCTCGTGATTTATATTATTACTTCAAACGAAATAGCCTAAAGAAAATTATCCATGAACAATTAACCATACATAACGAAAGCCCTGAAAAATTAAGTTTCACCCTCGGTTTCGGTGTTTTTATGGGGATTGTACCTATATGGGGATTCCAAATGATTACGGCGGTCTTTCTCTGTCAATTAATGCATCTAAATAAAACGCTGACACTTTTAGCCTCCAACGTAAGCTTTCCCCCTTTAATCCCATTTATTATTATTGGGAGTTATTGGACAGGAGGCCTTCTATTGGGAAATACTGATTTACAACCTATTATTGATAATTTTAAACTTATAGGGAGTGGGAACTATCATCTTTTTATTCAATCAATGGGACAAAATTTCTATCAATATATCATTGGTGCCTTTATTCTAGCCACTGTTGCAGGTTTATCAACATTTTTAGTTGCCTACGGAATATTACGGTTAAAATACAAACTTATTAAAGCCAAACCGTAATAATTGTATTTTTGCAAATAATAATACCAAGCTCGGCCAATTTTTATTAGTATTAGACATCAAAATATTTAAAAAAACAGAAGCCCATGAACAAGCTCATTAACTTATTTGCTCAACTCTATGACAAAATAGAGAACTACTGGGAAGGTGAATTCAACCATCGCCTTTTGGGAACCATTATTGTTTTTAGTTTTTTGTTCTCACTACTGACTATTTATATTAATATTTGGGGATATATTCCGCAATATTTAAGTCCATATATCTCGCTAAATCCTTTTGCAGCCATTGAAGTAGCCTTTGTTATTCTGTTATTTTTTGAAGTCCTTAGCTTAGTATTTACCCTCCCCCACTCAGTGGCAAAATCACTCCAAAAACAGTTTGAAATAATTTCATTAATTCTATTGCGAAATGCTTTTAAAGAGTTCAGTCATTTTTCGGATCCCATACAATGGAGTACAAGTCACGAAACAATACTACATATTTTCTCAGACTCATTTGCTGCTATTTCGATTTTTTTCGGCATATATATTATCCGGAGCATCCGTAAACATTATACCATTACTCATGATGAAAGAGATGAGAATCGATTTATCCAAATTAAAAAGTTTATCTCCATATTCTTAATGGTTTTATTTATTGGACTTGCAATACAAGATGCCCATCTATTCTCTATACATGCAAAAACCTTTAAATTTTTCCCGGCATTTTATACTGCCCTTATTTTTATAGATGTATTAATTATATTGGTATCCTTGCGCTATAACTACAATTATATGATATTATTTAGAAATTCCGGTTTTGCTATAGCTACGGTATTACTTAGACTTTCCATTAATGCACCCATTTATATAAACGCTGTACTTGCTGTAGTGGCTGTTATTTTTGTTTTTCTGCTTACATTGATATATCAACAAATGCAAAAAAAAGGCCTATACACTATTTATCCGCAGAAAAAATAATATACAATGCCCAAGAAAGCTATTTTTCTTATTACCAGCATTCTATTGCTTAGTCTATCAAATGTACTACAAGCACAATTTTACAATACAGGGCAAGATAGGTTAAGTACTCATTGGGAACAAATTGACACTAAATATTTTCAATTAGTTTTTCCTAAATATGCTGAGCAAAAAGCTCAATATTTTGCCCGACGGCTTTTGTGGGCAGCAAAGCATGTTCCCCAAGATATGGGGATAAAAGTATGCAAGATAAAAGTACTCATGCATTTTGAGTCGGCCACTTCCAATGCTATGGTGATATGGGCGCCAAAAAGAATGGAGATTCATACTACTGCTTCACAAAATAGTTATGCTGAAAACTGGTTTGAGCAGCTTGCTTTACATGAATACCGCCATGTAAGCCAAATAAGCGCTCTCAATAAAGGCCTCAGCAAAATCGTTGGTTTAGTATTCGGACAAATGGGGACTTCAGCCATTCTTGGAGCTTATATTCCATTATGGTATCTCGAAGGTGATGCTGTAGCCACAGAAACAGCCTTAAGCCAAACCGGGAGAGGGCGTAAATCTCAATTTGCTATGCCGTTGAGGGCCCAGCTATTATCTTATGGCGCCTATTCCTATGATAAGGCAAGTATGGGCTCCTATCGTGATTTTATACCAAACCACTATACGCTAGGGTATCATCTTGTTACTTTGGCAAGAAAAAATTATGGTACTGATTTCTGGAAAAACACAGAAGATTATGTAGCCAGACATCCCTTTAATATTGTCCCTTTCTCCCAGTCTATTTATCGGCAAAGTGGACTCCGAAAGCGTAAATTTTATATTAAAAGCGTAAACGAACTAATAAATATTTGGCAAAAAGACAGCAGTTATTCCTCCATAAATACTTTAATTAAAAATAGAAATAAATACTATACTTCCTACCGGTTTGGCCAAATGATTAATGATAGTATACTTATTGCCCTACGAACAGGAATTGATAATATTGATCAATTTGTAGCAATAAATATCCATAGCAAAAAAGAAAAGAAAGTGCTTACGCCAGGCTATAGCTATTTCTATAATATTAGCCTCAGCGATAGCATCCTATGTTGGAGTGAAAGACGATATCATCCTCGCTGGCAGCAAGTGAAATATCAAGTAATAATGACCTATAATTTCAGAACAAAGAAAAGAAAACAACTCAGTAGGAGAACCAACTATTTATTTCCTGTTCTAAATCCGAAGAAGGCTGAAATAACATGTATTGAAACCCTTAATAATGGGAACAATGCAATTGCTATAATATCAGCTTCAAATGGAAAACTTTTAAAACGACTACAATTTGATAAGCCCATAAAAAATCTTTGTTACGATGAGACAGCATCCAATATATACTTTTACCGTTTAGAAAAGAGCGGATATTCTCTAATACAGAAATCGTGTTCCTCCGGCAAAGAGAACATCATTCTTCCACCTTCATTTAGCAATAGAGATTGGATAAGTGTTTATCATGATTCATTATATTATATAGATGATTATAACGGAATTAGCTGTTTATTTCTATATTCCATTAAAACAAAACACACCAGTTTAGTACTAAAACCGAAATATGGCATTGAAGTCCCACAGCATTTTAAAGATAAAATAATTTTTGGCAATTATACTTCAAAAGGATGGGAAATAGGACAGATAAAGACTATTGCATTAAAGGAGATTCCTATCAAAAAGAGACAAAAATATACAAACAAATTTTACACATCCTACATTACAAACAAGGCAGCAAACATTCAAAAGCACCCTCCTAATGATACCCTTTTTACAATAAGAAACTATTCAAAACTTGGACATTTAATAAATATACACAGTTGGGGTCCATTAGCCATAAATATCACTAGCAGAAAAGTAAATCCAGGATTAAGTGTTATGTCACAAAATCTATTAAGTAGTATGATATTCACGGGTGGATATGAGTATGTACTAAATGAAAAAGCCAATAAATATTTTTTTAATATCAACTATGAAGCTTTACCCATAAGCATCTCATTAAACAGCAGTTATCAAGAGCGAAAGAGCAGTTATTCGAATACCCAAAATAAAGAAATTACCTACAGCTGGAATGAGAGCACTATAAATCTACAACTTAGTGAAGGTATAAATCTTAGTAAAGGACAATTTTATAATTACCTACGACCAAGTGCCGGAATACTATACCAATACATTGGAGCAACTAAGAACGCGCCTGCCTCTTTCCCTGTTAATAACTATATAGCCTCACTACAATATGGTATTAATGCAATTTTCTATCGTAAAATAGGCAAACGAGATCTCGATCCACGCTTAGGTCTAATGCTAACTTTTAATTACCGCCACACCCCTTTTGCCGGACTCAACTTTGGATCAACATGGTCCAACGAATACCAATTATATTTACCCGGTCTTGGGAAACACCATAGCATTAAATTATACGGAGCATATCAAATAAATAACTCAAAGACTTATGCCTACTCCACAATGATTAAAATTCCTAGAGGAGCCTCTTTGATTTCAGCCAATAATATTCAAAGTTATCAGATAAACTATGAATTACCACTATTTTATCCGGATTTAAGTTTAGGATCATTAATCTATATTAAGAGGGTAAAGGCTTATCTATTTGCAGACTACAGTCTTATCAAACACTATAAGAGAGAATCCCCAACTTCAGAACAGCAGATACATTCCTATGGCCTAGATCTCCGTTTCGACTTACATCTGTTACGCAGCATAGCCCCATTAGATATAGGGTTACGATCAGCCTACCTGCCTGAAACAAATAGTCCCTATTTTCAGTTTCTTTTTAATATTAATATGTAAACTGACAAATCCTCCTTTCAATCGAAAAGCAAAAAGGTGAAGAACTTATGTGACCTATTATGACAAATCAGTATTAGTCCCAAATCGGGAGTTAATGATAGCCCCATTTGAAATTAATATTATACAATAATAAATATCAGCTAAATAACAAGTTCTAGAAAACAGTCAATTTCTTTTAGTTCTTTTACACTCTTATTTCCAAAAGTTTATTAAGATAAATTCCTATAGGGCTGACAACAGCCTGAATTGCAAAAACTTCCACACCATTTATCATTGCTTCTTTCAATGCCTCGGCATAGGCCGGATCAATATCTACAGCAAGCCCAAAAAAACTTACATCGGTTCTCTGCACAACATAAACCATTACCGCCCTCATTCCCTGTTTCTTAATACGCATCAATGTGTGTAAATGTTTTAAGCCTCTCGAAGTTACCGCATCAGGAAATAAAGCTCCTTCTTCAACTTTCATGCTTACATTTTTTACTTCAACGAAGCACTTTTCAACATTATTCTCCGCATAAACATCAATACGGCTATCTTCAAACGTCACCTCTCTTTTAACCATAGAAAAATTATCTAAACCCTCTATCTCCTTATTAACAATAGCCTCATAAACCAGCAGATTTGGAATCATCGTATTAATACCCACCCACGCATTATTAATAAATATCATTTCCCAGGTAAAACGTGTTTTTCGCTTAGGATCGGTAGCCGGACTGAGGTACACCGGTGCATTTTCCTCTAAACATGTCTTCATTGTACCAGAGTTCGTACAATGAGCTACTACAATATCCCCATTTTCTAATTCAACATCTGCAAAAAATCGTTTATAACGTCGAACTAATTTTCCAGGCACTAATTCTTGTGAAAAATACATATATAAAAAGTAAAAATATTAATAAAAAAAGGAAGCATATCCAATAAACTAAAACGTTTAATTAATTACCCTAAAACGTTTTTTAGTAGCAACATACCGTGAAGGATAATACTGTTTTAGCAAATATAAGTAATAATTAAATGGCTTATGCTGGGTTGCTGCTCCAGTCTGGATAAGTAAATTTTTATCATAAAAAGGTATCGCACGCAAAGAGTCCATATTAACACTATCTTTCTCCAATTGCTTTTCCAGATTTAAAAATGGCCCAATAAATTTTATCTTCTGTAATGGAGTATAGGATTGGTCTGCACAGTAATTAGGCATAGTAAGTGGACCGATAGTTTTTTCAACTTCCTCTTGAACATCAAAGCCTGCTTTCTTGATATAATAAGCATTTGGATTATTAATAAACCACTTTGAAACTAATCGTGAAGCTAATATGCCTGCCATACTCCCCATGGAATTGCTATTCATTAATATATTCCCGATGGCGTTGGGGTCAAAAAGTTTTCCATTGTACAATGTAATAGGTAATTTTGGAACCATATCTTTCGGATTAACAAAACTATAACTTGTATTTGTAAAGGAAAACCTTGCATCATACTCTTCTGCAAATACTTTGTTGCCAGGCATTGGGCTTGCAAAGGCATACGTTTTAAAGTTGTTTTTAGAACTGATAATGCCTTTGGGTAAATTTTCAAAATATGCTCTACATAAATGAGCTAATGCGCCTCCCTGACTATGTCCAGTAAAGATAATATAGAAAACACCCTCTCTATTCAAATTCTTAATATGATAAGTAAGATCATTAACCATTGATAAAATTCCCAAGGTCCATCCTGCATGAATATGCGCCGCAGTATCCTTCGCAAATTTATAATTAATTTTAACATTACCGGGTAGAATCATAACACCAGTTGATGGAATCATTGCCGAATACAAATTCTCTAACCAACTACTTTTCTTTGCTGTAGAACCTCTAAAACTAATTACGGCAAATTTATTATTTCTCCACAACTGATATTGATTATCCAAACCAAAAATACCACTCCGGTAAAGCCGTATATACGACTTAGGAATAATTGCTGTATCAGAATTAAATATTTTAATAAAGGTAAAACTATTATTCAATGCCATCATATCTACAGCCTCCTTAGAATTAAAACCAGAAGAAAATTGAGAGTATGAAATACTAGAAATAAATGACAATAATATAATAATAAAAAATTTCATTTCAGTTAAACAAGTTAATTATAAAAGCTAAACGATAAAGAGTAAAGATACAAAAAAGACTATTTCTTATTTAGAATAAAGTTTTTATTACTTTTCAAGAGCTTTTTTATTCTACTAAGACTTTCGGGAGCGATACCCATATATGAGGCAATATGTTTTTGCGGAACTATCTTAACCAATTCAGGATGTTGAAGACATAACTCTTTATAAAAATCTGTAGCCGATTTAGTTTGTAAGTTAAATTCTTTTGTCTCCTTCTCAACAAAAGCCAGTTGAAGAAAAATCCGACTTAATTTTTCCACTCTGGGAATTGTATCGTAGAGCATCTCCATAGTATCATAACTTAGTCTAAAGGCAACAACCTTTGACATCGCTATATATGAAGTTTTTGAAGGTTCACGTTTAATAAATGAAGTATAACAACTAAAGGCATTCGGAGCAGTTTTAAAACCCATTGTATATTCCTGATCAATTGCTTTATGAAAAGAACGAACTGTACCATAAACTAAAAAATACATATAATTTTCAACCTCACCAGCATGAGTAATAATTTCATTTTTATTATATATTCTACCTTCAAAAACAGCTTCTACAAGATTCCATTCATCATTACTCAGAGGCAGAATATTATCAAGAAGTCGTCGTAAATGCGGTTTATAGTTTACAATTTTCATTTATAGATTGTTTGCCTACAAAAGTATAAAAAAATATAATCGTATCCAAGACCAATATTATAACAAGAAACACTTTTCCTCTTTTAACAAATCAAAAGAAAAACAAAATTATAATAGAATACCAGATAGAAGCTAGCTGTGACTAATATTAATTGGGAGGAAAAAGAGAGAAAAAAAAGTTAAGGGCAAAAAAAAAGCCACAAGCGTTAGCTTGCGGCTTAAATAAAGGTGGCGACGACTTACTTTCCCACAACTAAATGCAGTATCATCAGCGCTGGTAGGCTTAACTTCTCTGTTCGGAATGGGAAGAGGTGGACACTACCGCTATAGTCAC
>WGCS01000102.1 GCA_015493685.1 Bacteroidales bacterium | reverse complement strand
GAATGTAGGAGGAATATAGAGAGATATAAAATAGAAGGTGATAAACGCTATCGTGATTTGGCGAATCTTCTTCCTCAGCTAGTTGTTGAACTCGATGCCAGTGGACATTTTACCTTTATTAATGATGCCGGCTTAGAATTTATAGGTTATACCAAATACGAAGTTAAGAATGGTATTAATATTTTTGATATCATCCATCCCGACGATTTAAATGATTTTAAAGAAGAGTTTATGTATCTGATGGAGGGTGGAATTAATAAAGGACAGGAGTTTAGAGTGGTTACCAAAAAAAAATCGATTCTATTTGTTGTGCTATTCTTAAAAGTAATTGATGCCGAGGGAGATTCTCATAATGGTTTGCGGGGTTTTATTATTGATATTTCTGATAGGAAGAAATTGGAGCGTAAAGTATTGAGCGCTGTTTTAGAGACTGAAGATAAAGAACGTCAACGATTCTCAGAGGATTTACATGATGGTTTAGGTCCATTGCTCTCTACTGTTAAGTTATATGTTAACCAAATGAAATCGAGTAAGGTAACCAAAGAAGAAGAGAAGGAAATGCTTGATTATGCCAATGAGTTATTGGATGATGCCATTAGGACAACGCGTAATATTGCCAATAATATTTTGCCCGGTAGTATTGTGGATAACGGTTTAATTCCAACAGTGTCGTCTTTCTGTAATCATGTGCGAAAAGCAGGGAATATAAAAGTTGAACTTAATCATAATATAAAAGACCGTTTGGGTGATAATATTGAGATTAATTTATATAGAATTGTAATTGAATTGGTAAATAACTCCATTAAACATGCTGATGCAAATGATTTAAAAATTAATATTTTTCTGGATAAGGATAGCTTAATGTTGGAGTATTACGACAATGGAATTGGCTTTGACGTTGATAAAGTAAAACACGGTTTGGGTTTGAATAATGTATGCAATAGAGCGCAGTCATTAAATGGAGAGTATCAATTAGATAGTGAACCGGGTATAGGAATGCATTTTCACTTGACAGTAAAATTGTGGGCCAAGAAATTACAAGATTAGAAAGGGTAGATAAAGGAACAATAGACTATATTAATAGTAGTAATATAGACAAACAGACAAGAAATAAATAGTTAATAATAAATGTGATTTATTATGGATAATAAGATAAAAATAATTGTTGTTGATGACCATGAGCTATTTCGGAAAGGAGTTATAATGGTTCTTAAGCGAATGGATGATGTAGAAGTGGTAGGAGAAGCATCTAACGGTAAAGATTTTTTGGCATTGTTGAATTCAAGACATGCTAATATGGTTTTTATGGATATTAAAATGCCATATATGAATGGTGTTGAGGCAACAATTGAAGCTACAAAAAGATATCCTGAATTAAAAATTATCGCTTTATCAATGTTTGGAGAAGAAGAATATTTGCATAAAATGATTAATGCCGGAGCCAAAGGATTTCTTCTTAAAAACAGTAGCATCGATGAAATAGAAAGAGCTATTTACATGGTAAATGAGGGTAAAAATTGTTATTCTGATGACTTATTGGGCTACTTTACTAATAAATTTATTGATGTAAATCCGTTGGATAATGATGGCGTAAGGCTTACTAAAAGAGAGATTGAGGTTCTTAGTCTTGTGGCTCAAGGATTAACAAATACGGAAATTGCCGACAAATTATTTATTTCTAAACGTACTGTCGATGGTCATAAAGCCAACTTAATACAAAAAACAGGATCTAAAAATGTTGTTGATTTGTTAATTTATGCGATAAAAAGTAATATTGTAAAGATATAAAATAGGTTTTTTACCTGAAATAAACAGGATTTATTACCCTGGTTTTAAATTGATATAATGCTATTTTTACTTCATTATTTGTGAATAATTATTTCCTATAAAATTATTATTATGAAAAACCTTTACTGTCTGAAATTTAGTATTTTACTTGCTATTCTATTTGTTGTTAGTCAATTGGAGGCCGCTAATGTTGGAGGCGTCATATCATCCAATACTACCTGGTCGGGAAGTATTAATGTTACCTCTGATCTTACTATTAGTGATGGAGTTACCTTAACGGTTAATCCCGGTACTAATGTTACCTTTAATGGCCATTATGTGTTGAATGTTCAAGGGAGACTGCTGGCTCAGGGGAATAAATCAAACTATATTATTTTTACTGCTCAAAATTCTTCTACCGGATGGGCAGGAATTCGTTTTGACCAAACGCCGAGCACCAACAATCAATCAATAATAGAATATTGTAAAATTAGTTATGGTAAAGCTAATAGCGGTACTTCAGAACAAAAACAGGGGGGGGCCATATTTGTAAAAGATTATTCCAATTTGATAATAAGGAACAATATTATTAGTAATAACAGTGCCATTTATTATGGCGGTGCCATAAGTTGTAGAGTCGGGGCATCACCTACTATTGTGGGTAATATTATTGTTAATAAC
>WGCS01000101.1 GCA_015493685.1 Bacteroidales bacterium | reverse complement strand
GATTAGCTGTTTTGACCTATACTCAAATGATAATGATTCTGGATGGAATAAGTATTATAAATATCAATAAAAAAGAACGTTATTTATCTAAAAAAAAGTAAATAAAATTGTGATTTTATAGCCTCTATCTATGTGGGATATTTTTTGTATCTTTACAGTATGCAAAACGCTATAAAACATACAGATGAACATGTTCTTATCTCTAGAAAAGAGGTAAAATGAATTGTTGGTAATTAATCCAAAAGGAAGGTGCAATATTACTTAAACCACTACTAGCCTTTATTTATCAGGATTTAAGCTTAAATTAAGTATTTTTATCGGAGGCTATTTTCTAAATAAGTCAGCAACTATTTTAATTAATAAAAACTTATCATCGAATTACACCGATTACACTAATCATTTTCCATTGATGGAAAACAAATAATTCGTTTAATTAGATGACAAAAAAATGATGACAAGAATAGCGCTTACAGTCTTTATGAATTTTTTAAACAAAATGCTGTAATAATTAGAATTTAGCCTCATCGAACAACAATGAATATTGATATTTAAAGAGCTGTTAGATAATTCAATTAGCTATAATTTTAGACTGAATACAAGAATTATAAACAAATAATAGATCCTATTTGTCGTTAATATTTACTTAAATAAGTTAAATTACATCTAATTCATTGGCAAGAAACTTAGCAGACAACTCCTTGATATGAATATAATAGTAATTGTTAATAGTTAAAAATGAAATACTTAATATATATAATTTAAAACATTTTAATAAATATTTTTTAAATTATTTGGAATTACGTTATAATATTGCTAGTTTTGTTTAATTATTGTTCATTTATTTAAAACAAAATTCTATGGTACCAAAAATCACTACATTAAGTGGGTATTTACATGAATACCAAAAAAGTGTTGCCAATCCTACCGGTTTCTGGGCAAATATTGCAGAAACCTTTTACTGGCATAAGAAATGGGATAAAATTCTCGAATGGGATTTCCACAATCCAAAGGTAGAATGGTTCAAAGGGGGTAAGCTCAATATTACAGAAAATATTTTTGAGCGAAACTTATTTCTCCGGGGAGAACAAAAAGCCATAATATGGGAGCCCAATGATCCCAATGAAGCTATTAGAGAATTCACCTACAATGAGTTATTTGTAGAAGTACAAAAATTCGCCAATGTTTTAAAGAAACATGGTGTAAGAAAAGGGGACAGGGTTGCTTTGTATATGCCCATGATTCCTGAACTTTCTATTGCTATGCTTGCTTGTGCTCGTATTGGTGCTATCCATTCGATCGTATTTGCCGGTTTTTCAGCGAAAGCTTTAGCCGAACGTATCATCGATGCAGAGGCAAAGGTTGTAATTACAGCCGATGGAGGATATAGAGCGCATAAAGTTCTTCGTCTAAAAGATGTTGTTGATGAAGCGCTCACACAATGCCCAACCATTTCTTCCAATATTGTGGTAAAACGTACGGGTGGGGAAGTAGTATGGAATGAAGGTGTTGACTATTGGTGGCATGATGAAATGGAAGGGATGGAGGAAGTTGCTCCAGCCGAAATATTGGATGCAGAAGATCCTCTATTTATTTTATATACAAGTGGTTCAACAGGAAGACCTAAAGGGGTACTTCATACTGTAGGCGGCTATATGATTTATACTGCTTATACTTTCCGTAATGTGTTCCAATACAGCTCCGGCGATGTATTCTTTTGCGCTGCCGATATAGGATGGATTACTGGCCACTCTTATATTGTTTACGGGCCACTTTTAGAAGGCGCTATCTCCGTAATGTTTGAAGGTATTCCAACCTATCCCGATGCCGGGCGATATTGGGATATAATTCGTAAACACGAAGTAAATCAATTTTATACTTCGCCAACTGCAATTCGTTCGTTAATAGCAGAAGGTCAGGAGTGGGTTCAAGATGTAAATTTACCCAGTTTGCGCGTTCTTGGTACAGTTGGCGAACCTATTAATGAGGAAGCTTGGCATTGGTATCACGATCATGTGGGCGATAATCGCTGTCCAATTGTTGACACATGGTGGCAAACTGAAACAGGGGGCATTATGATTAGTGCTATTGCCGGTGTTATTCCCACCAAACCAGCCTTTGCCAGCCTGCCACTACCGGGTATTCAACCCCTTATTGTAGATTCTGAAGGCAACAAACTATGTGGAAAAGGAGTGCAAGGAAACCTTTGTATTAAATTTCCATGGCCGGGAATGGCTCGTTCACATTGGGGTGATCATAAACGATATGTCGAATCCTATTTTAGCCAATACAAAGGTCTTTACTTTACAGGCGATGGCGTAAAACGCGATGAAGACGGATATTATCGTATCCTTGGACGTATGGATGATGTTATTAATGTTTCCGGTCATCGTCTGGGAACAGCAGAAATTGAAAATGCCATTAATGAGCATCCACTCGTATCTGAATCGGCAGTTGTTGGTTTCCCTCACGCTATTAAAGGACAGGGTATTTACGCTTATGTAGTATGTACCAGCATCCCTAAAAATGCGGAAGAGGAACTGAAAAATTCCATCAAAATTGGTGTTAGTAAGATGATTAGCCCAATTGCACGTCCCGATCAGATTCAATTTGTAAATGGACTTCCAAAAACTAGATCAGGAAAGATTATGCGCCGTATTTTGAAAAAAATAGCCGCTAAATCAACCGATTATGGTGATATTTCTACACTGACAAATCCTGAAATTGTGGAAGAAATTATTGAAGGTAATCATAAGTTAATTAAATAAATGTTTGTTTGAGTCATCCAAATTGAATTTTGGATGGCTCTTGTTTTTTATTTAATAGGTTATGCTTTGATTACGAGGCGATTACATTTAATGTAGATTTCTCTATTAGGATAAAGTTATGCTGCTGCTTTAATATTATATAAAGTTTATTTATTTGCTGGCATCTCTTATTTCTATTCCGTTATCCTGTTTATCATTTTAAAAACATTTATCCAATGAAAAAGTTCATTTTATTATTATTTATTCTGACACCACTATTTTTTTACGGTCAGAAAAAAGAAGCTCCAAAGAAAAAAAAGCTTACTATAAAATTTAGTGGCTTTGTTAAAAATGACATCTTCTTTGACAGCAGGCAAACTGTTGCCGCGCGTGAAGGCCATTTCCTTCTTTATCCTAAAGAGGAAGAACTTGATCCTGTTGGAGCAGATATCAATGCCAAGGCAAATTTTAATATGCTCAGCATTCAAAGTAGAGCACGCGTGCTCGTTAAAGGTCCTGATGTTTTAGGAGCTAAGCTTAGTGCATTTCTCGAAGGAGCATTTTTTGGCGCCAATGGCTCAGATGCCAACGAGTTCCGATTGAGACATGCTTTTGTTAAGCTTACATGGGCAAACAATCAGTTATTGATAGGGCAATATTGGCATCCATTATTCATTACCCACGATTTTCCGGGGACTGTCTCTTTTAATACCGGAGCGCCATTTACCCCTTTCTCTCGAAATCCACAAATTAGGTTTACCCATTTTATGGGAAATCTTAGAACTACAATTACCGCTTTATCACAAAGAGATTTTGCTAGTTTTGGGCCCAGTGGTGCCAGTTCTATATACTTACGAAATGCAGCGTTTCCTGCTGTAAATATCCGTGTAAATTATGATGCCATCGATAAGGAAAACAAAAGTGAGATGCTGATTGGTGGTAGTATTAATTATAAAAGTCTTCATCCTTCATTAGCCACTGCTTCTAAATATAAATCTACCAGTGAAATTAGTAGTATTAGCTATGCCGCTTACGCTAAATATCAAACAGCTCATTTTGCATTTAAGCTCTATGGCTTTTATGGTGAAGATGCCCCAAATCTAACAATGATTGGTGGTTATGCTGTTCATGCGATAACTAATACAACTACCAATGAGGTTTCATATACCGCCTTAAAAACTGCTTCAACATGGGCTGAAACTTATTATAAAAAAAACAATTGGCAAATGGGAATATTTTTTGGATATTCCAAGAATTTAGGGGCTAATGATACGATAGGTGGTACAGTCTACGGCAGAGGATATAATATTGCCAATTTATATCGAATAGCTCCTCGTTTAATACTAAATTATGGAAAATTCCGTATTGCCCCTGAGCTGGAATACACAGTAGCTTCTTATGCTACTAAAAATAATTTAGGAAGGTTTAACATTGATAACCATGGCGTAGTTACTGACTCAAAGAGTGTGGGCAACTTACGGCTATTGGTAGGTGTTTATTACTTCTTTTAATTTCGTATATAGCTTATTTTATACTACTTACATATATTATTTTACTTATTCTAAATCTAAAAATTATTTAACATGGAAACAAAATTAGCAAATCCTGCCCCATTAGGCTTAATGGGTTTTGGTATGACAACAGTACTTTTAAATATTCATAATGCGGGCTTCTTTCCGCTGGGTTCAATGATTCTAGCCATGGGCGTTTTTTATGGCGGATTGGCTCAAGTGATAGCCGGAATACTGGAATACAGAAAAGGTAATTCCTTTGGTGTTACCGCTTTCGTTTCCTATGGATTCTTCTGGATGACCCTTGTGGGACTAATATTATTTGCCCAATGGGGATGGATTGCAGCTCCACCAAAAGCCTTTCTGGGTACCTACTTATTTATTTGGGGGATTTTCACTTTCTTTATGTGGCTCGGAACATTTGGTAATAATAGAGTACTTCAATTTGTATTTCTAAGTTTATGGATACTCTTTTTTCTCTTGGCAATAGAACATTGGGTTGGTAACGAAGAGCTTGCTCATTCAATTGGCCATTTTGCAGGTTGGGAAGGCATATTATGTGGTGCATCCGCAATTTATCTTGCCATGGCTGAAATTGTTAATGAAACTCAGGGAAAAACAGTACTACCTATTGGCGAACGTAAATAATAAAAGCAATAGAAATAATGAGAAAAAGAGGCTGTCTATTATTGATGGCCTTTTTTATTGGTACTTGCGGACTTAAGGTGATACTATAATAGTTTACTAATATCACTTATCCATTGAAAACTTTGGTCTCTCTTGAACCAGGTAATTTGTCTTTTGGCGTATCTACGACTGTGGGTTTTTATATCGATAATGGCTTGATCTAGACTAATTTCATTTTCAAAATAACGAAACAACTCTTTGTATCCTACGGTATTTAGCGCATTGAGATGGCGATATGGAAATAATTCTCGTGCTTCCTTTACTAAACCATCATTTATCATTATATCTACCCGATCATTAATTCGTTGGTATAATAACTCTCTATCCATATTTAGCACATATTTTTCAATACTAAAATTACGTGCTTTCTTTTGCCGTATCCTCTGAGAAGAGTAGCTTTTACCCGTACTTAATATAACTTCAAGTGCTCGTTGCAAACGTTTAGGATTTTGTCTGTCGACTTGAGAAAAATAAAGAGGGTCAAGGCGCTCAACTTCCTTCTGGAGATATTCTATTCCTTCATTTGTATAGCGACTTTTTATACCGGCTCTTAATTTTTCATCTATGTCAGGGAAATCATCAATACCATAACATAAAGCATCAATATAAAGTCCTGAACCGCCGACAGCTATTACAATCTCTTTTGTGCTAAAAAGTTCATCGAGTAGCTTTAGCGCCTGCTGTTCAAATAAACTCACATTATAATAATCGTGTATTGATAGGTTACCAATAAAATGGTGTGTAGCTTCTGCCAATTCGGAAGGACTTGGACTTGCAGTACCAATTTTCATTTCACGATAAAATTGCCGTGAATCAGTGGAAATAATATCAGTATGGTAATGCTTTGCCAATTCAATGGCAGCAGATGTTTTACCTACAGCAGTTGGACCGGATAAAACAATTAATTTCTTTTGTGTAGTCAAAATCTAAATCTCTAGTTGTAATCTGTCATGGGCAAAAAAAACATTCTCAGGTAATTCAAGGCTAACTTCTTTTTCAAGGCCCATAAGATGACTTATATGAGTGAGATAAGCCCGTTGCGGTTTTATCTTAGCAATTACTTCCAAGGCCTCGCTAAGGTTAAAGTGCGATATGTGTTTCTGCTTTCTAAGTGCGTTGATAACAAGGATCTTAGTTCCTTTTAATAATTCCCAACTTTCGGTAGGAATTTTATTGGTATCAGTAATATAGGTAAAATCACCAATTCTAAATCCATGAACCAAAAGGTGTAGATGCATCAATGGAATAGGTGTTATTTTTGTTTTTCCAACAAAGAAGTCTTTATCATCAATTAAATGCATCTCAAAATCGGGTACACCGGGATATTTATCATCGGCAAAAGCATAGGCAAATTCAGTACGGATAGAACTAATGGCAAACTCATTGGCCCAAACAGGCATTGCCTTGCGTTGCAAGTAATTAAAGGCTCTCACATCATCCATACCTCCAACATGATCCTTATGACCATGAGTTACCAAAATAGCCTCCAAATGTTGTACCTTCTCCCGTAACATCTGCTCACGGAAATCAGGTCCGGCATCAATGCTAAAGGTCTCATTCTCCGTTTCGATAAGTACCGAGGTTCGTAAACGCTTATCATGCTCATCGGAGCTTTGACAGACCTTACAAGGACATGCTATTACCGGTACTCCTTGAGATGTTCCTGTTCCTAAAAAAGTAACTTTCATTATCAATAAATATATTTGATTACAAAGATAGAAATTATGCCAATGACAAAGAGGAGGAATTAATGAAAAAACTATAAACTTTGTATTATGGATTCAATTTGGTCAATATCCATATTAATATCCAAGGATTGAATGGCGTGTTCCAATGTGGAACAGTAGTCGTAGATAATTTGAGAATCTCCAACTTCATGCTGAAATAAGTGAGTGATGGCAGTTGCTCTAGGGGCATTAACGATTTGAACATTATGATAAGCAATAGTGATATATTTATTGTTAGCTTCACTAACTTTCTTAATATTATTAATACAAGGTATCATATCAAAAGATCTAAAATCAGTAAGTATCTTCTTTGTGGAGTTCCACCAAGGTTCAGTAGTGATGTTTTTTAGATAAATAAGGTAATCTTCGTGATTGCACTTACCTGTGTACCTTTGTATTACAAGTCCTTCATCTTCAATATACTGGTATTTTATTTTCATTAAGTAATTTAAAATAAAAAGTGGCAATTATAAGTCTGCCGAATATAAGTTATATGCCCACAAAGTTAGAAATATTTT
>WGCS01000100.1 GCA_015493685.1 Bacteroidales bacterium | reverse complement strand
GAAGTTAAGAAATCAGAGAAGGCTAATTTAGAAAAATACAGGAATAGCTTTACCCTCTTTGGATTGGTTGTAGCTCTAGCAATCACATTGTTTGCTTTTAATTACAAAACCTACGACCACCAAAAGATAGAAGTCTCCCAGAATGCAATGCTGGATGACGAAGAGGATGTTGTACTCCAAACAGAGCGTCAGAAACCACCGCCACCACCGCCGCCACCACAACAAACTACAGTAATAAAAATTGTGGAAGATGATATCTCGGTTGATGATGACTTAAATATTGATGCCGAAACAGATAATGATGAAGAAATAGAAGATCAGCCCATCACTGATGAAGAAGAAAGTGATACTAAAGAGGACGAGATTTTTGTTTTTGTAGAAGATCAGCCTACTTATCCCGGTGGAGACAAAGCTCGCTTGGAATATTTACGAAATAACATTAAGTACCCTGAAATGGCCAAAGAGAGCGGTATTCAAGGTACTGTATATGTAACTTTTGTAGTAGAGAAAGATGGTAGCATTTCGCATGTAAAAGTATTGCGTGGTATTGGAGGCGGATGTGATGAAGAAGCTGTTCGCGTTATTAAGAATATGCCCAAGTGGAAGCCCGGAAAACAAAGAGGGCGTCCTGTAAGAGCTCAATTTAATATGCCCATAAGATTTATTCTTGCTGGATAATATTATTTAGAATCCAAAATATTGAAAGGCTATTTGCAAGAAAGTAAATAGCCTTTTGTTATATTTACAATAGGCTTTGTTTTATTAAAAAATATTTACTCAATGAAGCAACTTTATTTTTTTGCTATTTTTATTTTTATTACCGGCGGTAAACTCTGGAGCCAAAGTATTTCACCCTCCTACTTTCCAAAAGATTTTGATGATAGTTATAGGGGCTTAAGCGCAATACGTATTATGTTTTATAACTGTGAAAATTTATTCGATACCAAGCACGATAGTCTAAAGTTTGATCAGAGTTTTACTCCCGAAGGAAATAACCATTGGTCGAAATATAAATATTGGGTAAAGCAAAATCATCTGGCCCAAGTTATCACCGCTGTAGGTGGCTGGGAACCCCCCGGATTAATAGGTCTTTGCGAAGTTGAGAATAAGCACGTACTCATCAACCTAGCCTATTATACCGCTTTAAAAAAGTATAAATATGGTATTATTCATCACGAATCACCCGACCGCAGAGGAATAGATGTGGCATTACTTTATCAAAGACCGAAGTTTACCCCTCTTTTCGACACTGCATATTCCATTCGTTTTCCTTTTGACACGGCTTCACGCACAAGGGACATTCTTTATGTAAAAGGCATTGCTCTAGACCAAGACACCTTAAATATTTTCGTTACTCACTGGCCTTCCAAATACGGCGGTGCCTTTGTTACCATACCAAAAAGAAAATATGTAGCCCGACAAATCAGAAAATATGCCGAAGCTATTCTCAAGAAAAATCCCAAAGCAAATATTCTAATAATGGGTGATTTTAACGATACTCCTTTGGATAAAAGTGTAATTGAAGGATTAAAAGCCAAATCTCCTGAGCATTATGGTAAAAACGACCTTGTAAATCTTATGTATCCGATGAGTAATAAAGCTTTTGGAACACATTTCTATGCAGGCACTACCGGTAATGAATGGTCTGTCCTTGACCAAATGATTGTTAGTCCTTCACTTCTTGATACCACTTCCTCTTTATTTGTAAAAGGAGGCAGGGCTCATATTTTCTCTGCCGGTTTTTTATTGGAACAAAATAACAAAGGAATTGTTGTTCCCAATAGAACATTTCACGGAATGAAATATCATGGAGGTTTTAGTGATCACCTACCTATTTATCTTGATTTAGAAAGTAATCAGGAATAAAAAATAAGTACTCAGCATTTATTAAACCAGTCTCATTAAATTATTTTTTTAGCGTAAAGACGTAAGAGACAATATTTGCTCCCATCTCCAAGGCTTGTCTTCTTTTTTGTTGAGAATCATGATGTACTTCAGCATCTTCCCATCCATCGCCAAGATCACATTGGTAGTCGTAAAAGCAGACCAATCTCCCGTGATAAATTATACCAAAACCTTGAGCAGGTTTGCCGTCGTGTTTGTGAATTTTGGGTAATCCATTATTAAAATTATATTTCTGATGATAGATGGGATGAGAAAAGGGCAATTCCACAAAATTTAAGTTAGGAAATACTTTTTTCATCTGAGGACGAATAAATTGATCCAAGCCATAATTATCTGAGATATGGAGAAAACCACCGGCCATAAGATAATTTCTAAGATTCTCAGCTTCCTGAACAGAAAAAACAATATTTCCATGGCCGGTAATATCCAAGATGGGATAATTAAAGATTTCTTTACTTCCAACTTCCACCGTTGGAATGGTGGTGTTAATATCAGTTCCCAGTTTACTATTGCAAAATTTTACCAAATTAGGCAATGCCGTTGGGTTTGCATACCAATCCCCACCACCTCTATATTTTAACAAAGCTATTTGTACACTTCCTTTGTCTGCTGAGCTATTAACCAACAGCAACCCCATTAAGCATATACCATAAACTACTTTTCTTAGCATCATCTAAAAATCATTGGCAAAGTGAATATAATTACAAGCTACCATTGCAGCTGTTTCTGTTCTAAGACGCTGTGTACCCATTTTTACAGCGATAAATCCTTTCTTTTGTGCCATCTCAATTTCCTCATCAGAAAAATCTCCTTCGGGTCCAATAAGAATACATGCATCTTGCGATGGAGAATACAACTCTTTAAGGCCCACTTGATTCTCATCAGTTAAGTGAGCAATATATTTCTCCCCCGGTAGCTCTTTCGTCAAAAATTGCTTTAGCTTTATTGCCTCATTAAGCTTTGGATGATACGCTTTCAACGATTGTTTCATTGCTGCTGTAATGACCTTTAGGCTTCTTTCTATCTTCAACTCTTTTCTTTCGGAATAGCGACTAATGATAGGCGTAATTTCGTCAATACCCATTTCCGTTGCTTTCTCAAGAAACCACTCAAAGCGCTTAGTATTTTTTGTTGGGGCAACAGCAATATGAATTTTATAATTTCTTTTACCGTAATTAGCCCAATGTTGAGTAATTGTAAGAAGGCAGTTCTTTTTATTAACCTCTTCAATAGCACATTGATACCAATTCCCTTCTCCATCGGTAGCATATACCTCATCGCCAACTCTTAGTCGAAGAACTTTAATAGCATGGCGTGCTTCCTCCTCTTGGAGTAAAATTTTCGAAGCCGAAGAATCAACCCATTGAGTATTCTCAATAACAAACAAATGCATAGTATAGAATTTGGGGCAAAGATAAAAGATAATCCTCACCTAGGGAAGTAAAATAATACTACCTTAATTCCGCGAGGGTTTAAGTTAATAGGGCAAGAATTAGGTTTATGCTATTTGCAACAGCCAAACAGCGGTTGCCGATAAGAATTGTTTAAGGTTTACAATCCTTTGTATACTCAATTACGCACTCTATTACTCGTCAAAACCAGGTCTAATAAAACTCATGGCGGAGGGAAATTCCTGTAAAATTATTCTCTTTATTTTTGCCAATTTGGATAAAAATGCTAATGCTTGAGATTCTTTCTCCTGAAAATTATTAAGAATAAAACTCATAGCTCCCATACTTCTATCTATTGCTATCAGGGCCACTTTTGCCGAACCGAGTTGATCATACTTTTCTATTTCATCATCGCTATTATCCTCATTCCCCGACATAGCTCTATGTAATTTTGCACCCAACAGAGGAGCATACCAATTTAGCACTTGCAGCACATCTGAAACTAACTCAGCTTTCTTATGATCAAAACTTAGATACTTATTAATTTCTATTTCAAAAAATTCAGAGTTATCGATTATCCATTTCTGAATCTCTTTATCATAAGTATTGGCGAGTTTTTCAAGAGCTCCGGGACGATGTTCAGGAATATTTACATCCGGTATTTCCTCTATATCAACACCGAGTTCTTCGATCATTTCTTGTAACATTTCCATGGTAAGAGTAAAAATACTAGAAACACGTTCCATGGTATCTTCCACACTATCGGACATAGCACTCAACTCTTTTTGTTCCATCAAATAAACACTACAGCGTGCCGATAAAGGACATCGCTCACACCATCTATCACAATAATTATATATTCCCGGAATTAATTCAACTTCACCGGCAATAGCCTTTAAATGCTTTTGATATTCTATAAGTTTAGCGTTTTCTTTCATAATTATTGATTCGTGTTCTTGAATAGCGCAATCACCGCATTACTTTTGAGAGCATTAAATGCGATAATAATTTTCTGATACGTAAAATTATAAATACAGTTTCATTTTTTACATATATACTTTAAGTTAAGGAATAGCAAAACAAAAAAAGCCATCAAGAGAATAAATCTCTTAACGGCTTAAGGCATGTTACTAAATTTTTGGTATTAATTTTCTTTTTTTCCAAGCATCAGAAGATCATTCAATACAATTTCAGTACTATACTGTTTAATGCCATCTTTATTTTCCCACTGATTGTAAGTAAGTTGTCCTTCGAGACATATTTCTTTACCTTTTTTTAAATATTTCTCTACAATTTTCGCCTGTGGACCCCATGCAACAATACGATGCCACTGCGTATTTTCAACTTTTTCACCATTTTTATTTTTATAGGAATCACTGGTTGCCAATGAAAAAACTGCTTTTTTACTTCCATTGTCAAAATTTGTAATCTCAGGGTCTTTTCCCAGGTGTCCAATTAAGCTAACTGTGTTACGTAAATTTCTCATGATAATAATAATTTAAAGATTAATAATTAAAGATTTTATTAGAGCAATCAGTATAAAACCATACTCCAAGGTTTCATTCGCTTTAATGACGAATTGACGATGCAAAAGTATGTTAGCAATGATTCAGGACTCGGTTAATAAACAATTGTATTCGTTTAACATTCGTTTGTTGTCGTTTGTTGTCGTTTTTACTATTGATTATCAGTGATATATTAAATATTATATGAAACCTATTAATATTAAAAATTAAACACTAAAATTGGAGTAAATTAAATTTGTAAATAAATTTCGTAAGAAATCCTATCTTTTGGGCACGATATAAAACTCCCCCAAGCCAATAAATTATTCACTTAAAGCAGATGATGTTGTACCATTAGCAATAGCAAGCACCAAATTTGACCTATATGCTATCAACCTTAGTACACCTCTTATTTTATAGGACTATCACAAGAGTATATTGGGAAGAATTTAATTTTTAAACAATGATATTATTGATATAGTAAACAAAGTAATGGATACTTACTAAGTTGACCTTTTCTGGTTTTGCTTCGCACATAAAAATCAAATTCAAAATTTATTGAAGAGGAAAAACAGCGATGGGAGTTTTATATATAGTATGATCTATAGTAATAGAAAAACAAAACTACCCAATTGTACTATACTGTACTAGATACTTGCCTTAATTTTATGCGTGAGGATATCAATTCCAATATGATTTCTCCCACCTTGCGGAATAATTATATTAGCATAGCGTTTTGTAGGTTCAATAAATTGTAAGTGCATTGGTTTTACAAACTTATCATAATGCCTTAAAGCTTGATCAAGAGCTCTGCCTCTTTCCTGCATATCTCTATTAATGATACGCATTAAACGATCATCAGCATCAGCATCAACATAAACAATTATATCCAGTCGATTTCTTAATTCAGGTTGAGTAAGAACCAATATTCCCTCAACGATAACCACTTTCTTCGGTTTTACGATAACACTTTCCGCAGCTCTGCCGCAGGTAAGGTAAGAATAGATAGGCATTTTAATTTCTTTACCTGCTTTAATCTCATCGATATGCTTTATCAAATAACCCCACTCGATGGAATTGGGATGGTCAAAATTAATTTTCTTTTTCTCCTCATCAGACAACGAACCATTGTCAAAATAGTATGAATCTTGTGAAATAACCGCCACAGAATCCTTTGGTAATCTTTTGGTAATTTCTTTAACAACAGTGGTTTTACCGGACCCTGAACCACCTGCAATTCCAATAATAAGCATAACAGAAATATCTTTGTT
Source organism: Bacteroidales bacterium (assembly GCA_015493685.1). Taxonomy (GTDB): domain Bacteria; phylum Bacteroidota; class Bacteroidia; order Bacteroidales; family UBA1556; genus UBA6267. The sequence continues at coordinate 501 of WGCS01000100.1, read as the reverse complement.
AATTAAAAAAGCTAAAATAAGGAAAAGCAGACTTACTAAACATAAAAAAAGCATTAAAAAATAACCTATTCATTACAATGGGATGTTCTGCAATTATTTATACAAAAGAATTATTACTAGCCGTTAAAATGCAATTATTCATCTATTAAACACCTGAAGTACAATATATTAAATTATTAATATTCAAAATTAAGCCTCCTAATTTCAAAGGGATTATGCTTACGATTGACTGTCAAAGTATTAATCTATATTTATTTTACCCTCAAGCCGGAAGGCTCTTCCTTTTTGTCTTGAAACAAAAAGGAAGCAAAAAGTTCAAGGCTTGATAAGGATTAAAGTCTTCCACTTGTTAAATATCAATTTAACCATCATATGCCGCATAAATTCTTTAGCTTTTTGTTTTTTACTTTACTTAAATTTTATTCCATAGCTAAAGCTATGCAAGATAATTGAAGTTCGTAAACTTCCAAAAATCTTTTGAATTTATTTACACCATATGAT
>WGCS01000099.1 GCA_015493685.1 Bacteroidales bacterium | reverse complement strand
GCGTCAGATGTGTATAAGAGACAGATGTTAATTTATTTGTTTATCCTATTTTCTTTATTTTTTAATAAATTGCCCTATTGAATTGAGCTTATAAGACTCATAGTTGAAATTGCGGCGCTACTATTGTCATTATGTCAGTTTTTTGCGCTATGGCACATCCTTTGATTTATGCGCAAACGAAAATTAGAATATTAACGTAAAATAATTATAGTTATGCAAAAAGGTAAAATTAATGTTCAAACCGAGAATATCTTTCCGGTAATTAAAAAATTCCTTTATTCTGACCACGAAATATTTCTTCGTGAGTTGATATCAAATGCTACAGATGCCACAGAGAAGTTAAAAGCCTTGGTCAGATCAGGAAAGTCTGATGTGGAATTGGGTGATTTAACCATTAGAATAGAATTGGATAAAGAAGCTAAAACACTTAAAATTACCGATAGAGGTATTGGTATGACAGCCGAAGAGGTTGAAAAATATATCAATCAAATCGCTTTCTCCAGTGCCGAAGAATTTGTTGAGAAATTTAAAGATGTAGATAATGCCAATATTATTGGTCATTTTGGTTTGGGATTCTATTCTGCATTTATGGTTTCTGAAAGAGTTGAAATTTATACTAAAACCTATAAAAAAGGTCCTGGCACCAAGGCTGTTCGCTGGGAATGTGATGGCAGTCCCGAATATACTTTAGAAGAAATTAAAAGCCGTGATAGAGGGACAGAAATTGTTCTCCATATTGCCGATGATGCGCAAGAATTTTTGGAAGAAAGCAGAATATTGGAAATATTGAATAAGTATTGCCGGTTTTTGCCCGTGGAGATTCAATTTGGCGAGGAAACTACTTTCGAAGAGATAGAAGGCAGTAAGGATAAAGATGGTAATCCGGAAACCAAAGAAGTTAAGAAACCACGTATTATCAATAATACTGAGCCATTGTGGAAGAAAGCACCTTCGGAACTTAGCGATGAAGATTATGAGAAATTCTACCACGAACTGTATCCAAATCAGTTTGATAAACCCTTATTTCATATTCATCTTAATGTGGATTATCCATTTAACTTGACGGGGATATTGTACTTTCCAAAAATAAAGAAGAATGTAGAGGTTCAAAAAGATAAAATTCAACTTTATAGTAATCAGGTATTTATCACCGATTCTGTGGAGAATATAGTTCCTGACTTTTTAACATTACTTCATGGAGTAATTGATTCACCTGATATTCCTTTGAATGTGTCACGTTCGTATTTGCAAAGCGATTCCAATGTTAAAAAAATATCGAATCATATTAGTAAAAAAGTGGCCGATAAGTTGGATGAGTTGTTCCGTAATGATAGAGAAAGCTTTGAAGCCAAATGGGATGATATTAAAGTATTTATTGAATATGGAATGCTTAGCGATGAGAAATTTTATGATCGCGCCAGCAAATTTAACCTATTGAAAAATACGGAAGGGAAATATTTTACCACCGAAGAATACCGCGAAAAAATTAAGGCAAATCAAACGGATAAAGACGATATTGTAATTGCACTTTATGCCAGTGATGAGCAAGAGCAATATTCTTATATCGAAAAAGCTAAAGATAGAGGTTATGATGTATTGCTAATGGATGGTGTTCTTGATAATCATTTTGTGGATTTGATGGAGCGTAAATTGGAGAAAATTCGTTTTGTACGTGTCGATGCAGAGAGTATTGATAAGTTGATAGTAAAAGAAGAAGCTCAAGTTTCTAAACTTACCGAAGAAGAACAAAAAGAACTTAAGCCAATTTTTGAAAAAGACCTTGATACTACCTCCTTCAATGTTCAGTTTGAGAGCCTAAGCGAAACAGAAGATCCTGTACTTATCACTCGACCTGAGTTTATGCGTCGTATGAAAGATATGCAGGCTATGGGCGGTGGACAGATGGCCTTTATGGGAGATATGCCTGACAGTTATAATGTAATTGTAAATACCAACAACCCATTGGTGACTAAGCTTATAGAAGATAAAGACGAAGCTCATAAAGAAATTGTTGCTAAACAATTGGTTGATTTGGCCAAAATAGCACAGGGACTTCTTAAGGGAAAAGATTTAGCTGAATTTGTTAAACGTAGCATAGAGATTATTAAGTAATAATATTATATTCTTAATGTAGTAAAAAGGACAGCATTTACTTGCTTGTCCTTTTTTTTATTCCTCAGATTAGTGCAACATTTGGTGCAGTTGAATACATTCTTTGGCCTCTTTAACATCATGCACTCTTAATATATCGGCACCTTGCTCTAAGGCAATCATATTCAATGCGGTAGTTCCGTTAAGAGCTTCTTCAGGTTTCTGGTTTAGAGGTTTATATATCATTGATTTTCTTGAAAGCCCAACTAATATTGGCGCTTCAAGAAAACTAAAGTGCGATAGTTGAGAAAGAAGTTCATAGTTGTGTGCCATAGTTTTGCCGAAACCAAAGCCCGGATCGATGATAATATCGTTTACTCCAATATGATTCAGCGTATTTAATTGCCTTGACATAAAATAGATAATGTCTTTAAGAATATTATCGTATGTAGGATTGTCTTGCATATTCTCAGGTCGGCCACCAGTATGCATAAGAATATATGGTAGTTGAATTTCTTGCATACATCGAAATATATCTTTATCGAAAGTGCCTCCGGAAATATCATTAATCATATCAGCGCCGGCATTATAAGTAGCTTTGGCAACGGATGCATGCCAAGTATCTATGCTTAAGATAGCTTCGGGAAAATATTTTCGTATGCTGCTTATAATGGGAGTGAGGAGCTCTATTTCTTTCTCAGCACCCACTTCTTTAGCCCCGGGTCGCGAACTTTGTGCCCCAATATCAATAAAGTCAGCGCCTTGCGAAAGCATTTCTTCCACTCGTTGTAACTGTGCTTTCTCATTAGTATATTTTCCACCATCAAAAAAAGAGTCCGGAGTAATATTTAATATACCCATTACTTTGGCCTGATTTAATGAATAGAGTTCACCTCTAATGTTAAGAAAAGATTTAGGCGGAAAAAGCTCAGAAGATTTCATAAAAAATAGATTTAATAATAAATGCAAAGGTAGCTTTTTTAAAAATAAAACCTCATCTTCCAATGGAAAATGAGGTTTTTATAATTGTGATCCAGACAGGATTCGAACCTGTGACCCGCAGCTTAGAAGGCTGCTGCTCTATCCAACTGAGCTACTGGACCTTTTTAGACAAATTCTATATTTGTTTTTATTGATACAAAAAAAGGAGTAAAACTCCTCTTCCTTTGTCGGGGTAGCAGGATTCGAACCTGCGACCCCCTGCTCCCAAAGCAGGTGCGCTAGCCGGGCTGCGCCATACCCCGTTTCTTTAGTGTGCTTGTTAGCTCTAAAGCGGCTGCAAAAGTAATAATATTTTCTATTAATAAAAGGAAAAAGAAACTTTTTTTAAAAATAATTTAAGGGCATTTTACTTGGCCTTAATTTGACCTGAGTTTTATTCTCTGTCTCAGAGAATTAGTACTTAAACCTCGCATTGTTGCAAAGGACTATCGGGATGATTTGAGTAGTCATAAGGAGGTAAATTGACTAATTATTGAAATTTATAACGAAATATATTGTTGTTTGAGAAAATATAGCCAATAGTAAGCATAGTTTGCACTATGTTTTCCGGTAGTTTTCTTTATAAGGGTAATATAGAAAGGCCCAAGATTTCAATATCTTGGGCCTTTCTATTAATTTTATCTTAGGTATCGAAATTTATTTTTTAGCTTTATTCTTTTCTTTCTTTAAGCGAGCCTCCGTTTCCCTTTTGATAAACTCGGTGGTTTGACTCCAATCAAGGCGCTTGGCAAGGATTTTCTTGTTTTCATCAAGTAAATAAATGGTAGGAGTTGAAATAATGTCGTATAAATCGTGATAATTTTCGGTGAGACTTCGTGGGCCATCAACGTTTATCCAATCCTTAATTTTATATTCATGAATTTTTCTCTTCCATTTTGCTACATTGGTATCTGAACATACGGCAAAAAACTTCACATTATATTTTTCTGCATTCTCTTTTGACCAGGGTTCCAATTTATGTATGGCGTGCTTACAATGTCCACAATCAGGGTCCCAGAAAATAACGACTGTATATTTTGCCTTAACATCGTCGAGACTGCGCAACTGCATTAAGGTATCTTGCATAATCATATTTGGTGCTTTCTTGCCAATAAGAAGCTTATCCAAGGTGTTAATCCTTTTTGTCATACGCTTTAAGGTGGCGTCATTTACCCAATAGGCTTCTCCCGATAGATAATATTTCTTTCCTAAATTGACAAAAACCTTATCCATTCCCATTATTTGACTGGTTTCAGCCTCGTAAGTTAAATACCAAATGGTGTATTTATAGGTTTCCTTATTTGGCTTGGCTTTCTGAATAATCATATTGGCTTCTTTTATCAATGTGTCGGGACGTTGTACCAATACTTTCTTAAAGTAGCGTTTAATCTTGCTGGCATAAACAGGAGAGCGTAATAATCGTTCGTCTGCAAAGTCAAAGCCATCAAAATAATGTTGTTTGTAATATTTATAAATATAGGAAGAATCGGGGCTGCCATCGGCTTTTAAGGGCAATTGTTTGGGGATTTCCGGCTCTTCAGAGGCTAGTAGTATTTTAGAAAAGAGTTCACCGGGATGATTTTTAATAAAATCTTTCTTTATCTGAACTATCTTGTCATTGAGAGTAGTAATTTCCTTTGAAATATTAGCCTGCTTTGTCTTATCACCCTTTGCTGCCTGATAGTCTTTATTTAGGCTCTGTATTTTCTTGCCATAAATAGAAACCGCCTTGAGGTATTTATAAAAATCAATATTCTCTTGCGAGCCTTTAATCTTCATTGTGCTTACCGGGTCGGTGGGATTGGCTTCCACAGAAAAATGCTGTTCCTTATCTATTACCAACTCAAAATATTGTTTGCTTTGCAATACGACTAAATAAACTCCTCCTTTTAATGGTTTTTTGCCCGTAAAAGTATAACTTCCTTTATTAAAATAGGCCGTGTCAACTATTTGATTGGTATTGCCATAATAGCTAACTAACAATAAGCTGGTATCTTTACTATTGTCTAACTTTACGATAATCTTGTACGCTGACTTATCTTTGGCCGTCAATGATAGACTTAATGAAATGGCTATAAGTACACTGAAAATAATTTTCATGGAAATGTATATTTAAATAAATTATTTTAATAAAATTTTAAAATCCAAATATCGGTTATTTTATAATTTAAAAACTCTAAATTGTGTTAAAAACTCGTATCTTCATTTTCTGCTATTTCAATGGCATAGTTAAGACGGTGTATCACCGGCATGATGGCACTAAGTCGTAAACCCCAATGGATGGCATAGAACTTTCGGATTTCAATAACTGCATTTTCTTTGGCTGCAAGCCGGCTATTTTGGAATAATACCATAAAATCTTTCATATCTTGGTATATATCAGCAATATGTTCCGCTATGCTCGCTTTTAAAGTATCATTATTTGAATCTACAAGCCAGAAATATTCATCTTTTCCAAATTTGTTTTTCACACTCATAAATATACGTTCCCAATGTTCCTCTGAAACATACCTCTCGTTGAAACTCTCATCGGAGGCTTCCAATTCTGGTAGCATAGAACCCTTCAAATATAATAAGGGAAGTAGTTTCTGATAAAAGGATAATATTTCAGTAATATCCTTTTTGTCAATGCTTTCGGTATAAGTGCAAAATTCATAGGCCAGTCGAATCATCTCGAGCACATGGGTTGATTTCACTTTTTCTAAATTCTCTTTACTCATAATTTGTTGTATCTATATTTTGTTTAAATAATAGTGTATTCTAATCTATTAATCAGCTCGTAAGTACTATTTCTTATCAAGTTCATAGGCATTATATTTTCCTTTTCTGGTGGCAGGTAGTCCCTTTGACATCCACGCAGGCATGGGCGCTCCCTTTAAGTAATGGTTGAAAAATTGCATCATTCTAATACTTAAATCTACTCTATTGGGCCATTTCATTAAATTATGATCGTCATTGTTATAACTTAACATCCACACTTTTTTACCTAATCTGCGCAATGCATTAAAATATTCAATACCTTGATACCAAGGGACAGCTCCATCTTTGTCGTTATGCATTATCAACAGAGGGGTAGTTACTTTATTGGCAAAAAAGACAGGCGAATTCTCAATGTATAAATCAAGGCTATCCCATAGTGTTGCTCCAATGCGACTTTGTGTTTTTTCATACTGAAAAGCACGACTCATTCCTGAGCCCCAACGGATACCTCCATAGGCGCTGGTCATATTGCTTACCGGCGCTCCAGCCTCGGCACAAGCGTATATATTGGTCATTGTTACCAGCATTGCTACTTGGTATCCGCCCCAACTTTGGCCTTGTATTCCAATATGTTTTTTATCAACCCAGGGAAATTTATTTTCCAAAAATTCAGTGCCACTTACAATGGCATTATAGGCCGACTTAGCAGGATGTCCTGTTTTGTAGGTGATATCAGGAATGAATATTACGTAGCCATTGCTGGTATATTCACTGAAGTTTATTATGGAATGACTTGGCTTTGGAATATAATGGCGGTGGATATCGTTGGAATAACGCTCGTAAAAATAGACAATGACAGGGTATCTCTTTGTGGAATCAAAACCTTCAGGCTTATATAATAACCCATCAAGATTCTCCCCGTCAAAGGCCTTCCAGTGTACCAGTTTTACGCTTCCCCATAAATATTCTGATTGTTGTGGGTTAGTATGTGAAATCTGAATGGGATTCTTGAAATTTATTGTGCTTAATAATAAATCAGGATATTGTTTAAAGGAACTTCTACGAAAAATGACTTTGTCGCTATTAAGCGATTTGATGGGGTAGTAGTAGTAATTGGCAGAGACAATAAGCTTTTGTGGATTCTTTTTAGCTGATAAATCTATTCTATAATATCCACTATTCTTATTTGTTTCGTAAAAGGCTCTTAGATAGTGAGGATTTTCCTGATTGAAATAGTAGTGCTTTGCCCTATTGAAAATGATGGGTGTGAATCGTATATTATTTTCGCGGCCATAGGAATGGGTTAGGTTTACGGCTTCGCTTTTAGCTGTAGGATCCAGTCGCCACAAATCATAGCGGTCTTTTACTACCAAATATTTATCATTACTATACCAACCGACAAGGCCATAAGCCGGAGCCTCATTTGGTGTGTCGTGTAACTCATCATAGAAATTGACATTTAGGTCTTTTGTTAAATTAATATGTTTTCGTGCATTGATATCGTAAACATACCAATTCTTGTTTTTGAAATATACAATATAGAAACCTCCTGGCGACAATGCAGCATATCCTTGCTGATGTTCAAGTACAAGCTCTTTGCTTCCGTCAAAAATATTTATTGCATAGTAATTATCATACCATCCATCCCATGATTGCTCGCGGGCATATTTCATATTATCAATACCTAAAGCATATTTAGCAGTGCCTTCATGGGCAGGGTAAACATTTCTAACAATGGTGTCTGCCAATTGGATAAGTTGTTTGATGTCAATATTATATTGAGCTAAATAAGTGCGCTTGCGTTCTTGATTTGCTTGTAATTTTTGCTGGGGCTGAAGGAGTTTGTCTTTATAATTCCAAATATCGAGGTGGTATTTTTCTTCCGGCAATAAGGTGTCTTTGGGTTCTTGCTTAGGTCTTGGTGCGGTGCCAAAATACATTTTGCTTCCATCAATAGAAAAATGCGGACGGGCATTGATACTTGGAGACCAATTGCTAAAAATAAACTTACTGCTTGTATCGGCCAATAGTTTAGCTGTGCTATCATTGGATGCCCAAAAGTATAATGAATAAATCTTATTTGTCTTGGCAGTATCTTGAGCAAATAGGAAGCCGACCTTTTCTCCATCACGGCTGACACCTAACTTTCCGGCAGTTCCTTCGCCTTTGAAAATTAAGGTATTTTGAAGCCCCTGTAGATTAATTTTTGTTATCTCAGAGACTTTACTGCTGTCTTTTTTATTCACTGTTAGCGTAAAAAATGAATTACCATTGTAGTTAAATAAAAATTCATCGACATAGGGTAAACGTTTTATTTTGTTTTTAATGGGGTTGTAAAGAACAATATTACTACCTCTTTGCTTTATCGTATTCTTTTTCTGTGGAGTCTTCTTCTTAAAAAATAGCCAGTGGCGTTTCTCTTTCTCTTTGTTTTCTGCTATTTTTTTTGTTTTATCCACATAAGCAATCCACGATTCTCCTCGCTGAGTTATTTTGTAGTTCCCTGCCTTTGCAATTTTAATAATACTATCATTAGCAAGAATCCATATTCCCAAACTGTCTTTGGGAAGTTTAGTTTTAGCCGTTTTCTTTAGCTTTAGCTTGCGTAAAGTATCGTACTGGGGTATAATTTTAAAAACAAGAAATGTTGAATTGGGAGCGAAGTGTGCATTTTTTCCTCTGGCAATGGAATCGAGATGATGTGTTGATACATTATAAAGGTATAAGAAACCATCACCTTTGGCCGGATTTATTACATAACTTACCCAGTTTCCATCGTTTGAAATTTCCTGATTCCCAATGGTTTTCCAGCTGTTATATACCGCCGGACTTAATCTTTTTTTTGCAACTGCCGTATTGGATTGGGCTGAAGCTATCACCGTAATAAAAGAGAGTACTATCGCCCATAAATATACTTTGTACATGCTGTTTTTCTTAATTTATAATTTGGCTGCGAATATACTAAAATACCAGTTGTTATTATCACTGTTCAATAAAAATACAAAATACAATTATCAATTTATTAAACACTGATATACAGTAAGCTAATTTTATTTATTTATTGATATTCAAATTATCCCCATAAAATAAACAGCTGAAGAATTTATGCGTCTTATGACAGTTAGATTGGAATAAAATCTCATTAAAATAAACCTATTGAATGTAAAATATAAGCTTATTTCCCTATTTTTAAAAGGGAGAACTCAAAGAGGGATTAAAGAGGGATTTCTTTCTACCTATATTTATCTGAATTAAATTTCCTGTTGATATTTATGGTATTATCTTATGGTTATTTTACCTCATCTTCCTTTTTTGTTGTGAAACAAAAATTCAAGGCTTGATAAACATTAAAGTTTTAATTGAGCTAGGCCCATTAAGGTGATATTTCATAGCGTAGAATAGGTAATTAATAATTTATATGCCTTTGTCGATTTAAGGTTTGATATTTTTCTTCCTTTGTTATCCTTATTTGTTTATATTTGTTTTCTATTATTGTCATACTATATTATTGCATAAATCATTGATAATGAAGAAAGTACTATTATTTTTGCTTTTGTTTTTTGCTAGCGGACTTCTTAAAGCGCAGTTCAATTATAATAAATACAATTATTATAGTTTGGGAGTGCATTTGGGCCCTGACTTTTATAATTATAGCTTTGATAAAGCAAAAAAACTTACTGAGAGTCCGCAGTTTAACTATAGCTTTGGTGTTTCGGGAGCCTATTATTATAATTGGCTTATCGAGTTTCATGGATCTGTGAATTTTTCTTCTCGTAATTTATCTCTCAATTGGAGTTTTCCTGACTCATCGGATGCCCTTAAAAACTCTTATTATGTTCTTAGGTATATTAATATTCCTTTGGAAATTACCGTTAATGCCCTGTATCTTGATTGGATGAAACTGAATTTTGGAGTAGGAGTGATGCCTGATTTTAGAATCCGCCCCAGAGAATTTTTAACCTATAATAATGGGCAGGTTTCAGAATCTGTTAAATATTGGAACTCTAAAAAATTCACTTCTGTTTTGGTGGCCTTTCCATTGAGTATGAATCTGAAATTCTATATTAATCGTCATTATACCATTCAACTTTCTGCAGTTTATTTAATTTACGCTAACGAGATGCATCGTGAATATATGACCAAATCGGCAACTGCAATTAATTCGCGGCTTGGAGTTTATTACGAATGGTAGTAGAACAATACTGTTTTAGCGAAAAATCCCCTTTTTATTGTCTCATTAATCAATAATAATCCCAATTATCTTAACAAATAAGAATAAGGCTGTGATGACTTATTTGATTTGTTTCGAGTTAAAATTTAACTTTCCAATAGCAATATAAAAAAGGCTTCCCAATGGTTTTTGTTTATAATTACCATTCACTAATAGATAAAATTACTATATTTGTCGATATTAAAGCCGGTAATTTATTTGTAATCCGCTGTGATTGTCATCGTATTGCTCAATAGCTTATTACAACTGTATTTATTGAGACAAACAAATAGATTATTGTTGTTTTGATTTAAATGATTGATTATAAACAGAGGTCTTTAGAAACAATATAAATTAATGTAAATGAAAGAGATACAAATACTATTAGTAGAAGATACAGCTTATGTGGAAGTAGCTTTAAAAAGCAGGATTGAAGAAATGGGG
>WGCS01000098.1 GCA_015493685.1 Bacteroidales bacterium | reverse complement strand
GTGTAAATAAGTCTTCTTTATTGCTAATTGAAAAAATAATTTCTTTTTAAGCTAAATTTATTAATGATATTTTACCTCACAAATAAATGGCTTATACAAATCAAAAGTAGATAAATTATTACAATCTGTGGCTACTATTTTAATTTTATTGCCATTGGTGTAAATCCCGTAAGCCGGCATATTTTATTGCTGTCCGTTAATAGATTAATAACCAGTTAATAAATAGAGCTAGTGGGTCAAATAAAAACTAAGAAAAATGCTTTAATTCAAGTCGAATTATGATTTAACGGTTATGGGCTTAAGACGTAAGTTCCGTATTCTTAAAGTTAATGTTTGCAGTATTTGATTGCTAGTTGATAAATCGTGTAATATACTTTGTCTTTTTTCAATTACCCCATCTTTAAGGTTTTCAAATAAATTGACATAATAGTTAATGCCATCTTGCAAATTTGAGGTAAACTGTGTAAAATATTTTTCTTGTTTCCTCGATACTAAGTTTTCTTGTTGTTCGTCAATTTTGTCTTTCAAAAAATCGAGGTAGATACCAAGTTCTTTGACAAACATATTTGGCCTGTCTTTTCGGAGCATGATATTAGTTCTGCCGTAGATATGCTTTATCATATCATTGAGCTTGTATTCTTTGGAGAAATAGGCCAGATTTGGACCGGGACAAACAGATACTCCAGGTCCTTCTACTTTTGTGTTTATATCGTGAGCCAATAATGCCGATGTGCCTAAACCAACACAAGTACAAGACTTCTCTACAATTTTATTGTATTGAGTGAGATATTCCAAAGGGCTTAGTTTCGGATTATTGTCAAGCTCATTAATTTTAATTTTTTGATATTGATAGGAGGCAGTACACATTCCTTTTTGATTATATTCTTGATTAAGAGCAACAAATCTTTTTGGACATGGACTGCCTGGTTTACCTAGGGCTATTCTCTTTTCTTTTTCTATGTCCTTCGTATTTCCTCGTAAACTATTAAAAGGTACGCCCAAAGGAGAAATATTGCTTAGGTATATATCTTTTTCTGTGGCTAGTTTCAATTGAGCCAATGTTTCTTCATCTACTGTAGTAGCTTCCGGAACAAGTAGAAATGGCGATCCCCACCCGATGGAATCAATGTTGTATTTTTTTAATAAAAAATCATGCTCTTCAGCTGTTCCAACGCCTCCTTGTGCCGATATTTTTAATGGGAGCAGTGTCGTCGGTTTTGTCTTTCCTTTTCTGCTAAGGGCATCTACTAATATAGTGTGGATACTTTGACTTAGCTCCTCTCGTTTTTGAGTGAATTCTTCTAAAACTGGCCCCAGTAAAAAACCATCAGTGGCAAATGCATGCCCGCCACAATTGAGACCCGACTCAATTCGGTATTCTGATACCCACAGGCCTTTCTTGGCAAAATATTTTCCTTGTATCAGCGCCGACCGGTAATCACTTACTTTGAGTACGATCTTTTTCTTAATCTCACCATTGTTATTTGGATAGAAATCTTCAAATTGCTCCATATAATTATATAATCGAGGATTCATTCCTGCGGATAAAATAATTGATGAGTGTAATTTGCTTTGGGCAAATCCTCTCAGGGCTGCATGGGCATCGTTATATTCTATACTTAGTTTCTCTCCATTCTTAAAATTATCTTTATCTACCTTTGTCATTATATTGACATCAATGCTCCCTTTATTTATTTTATTGTTGAACCATTGTTTGATGTCGCTAAATTTTCGCTCTTTATTAATTAAAGAGTTAAATTCTAATTTTAGCTCTGATGCATCAGGTAATAAATCAAAATATTCTTTTATACTGCTTAATTTTTCAGAAGTAAGCGCTTTAAATTCAGTGAATTTCTGGTCAGTCATTTCTTGCATCATATCCAGATAGGAGGTGATGCGTTTTGCTCGAAAGTCCTCAATTTTAGTTGATATTTCTTGATAGGGAAGTTTAAACTTCTCGCTATACATTTTACGGATTTTTTCCAAAAGGATATCGTCAACGAGTGAAATTACTGAGTCAATACCAAACTGGGAAACTTTAATGGGGCTGTCTATGGTGTATCCTATTCCCATTACTGGAATATGGAAGCTGTGTGTTTTACTCATCTGTGTTTAGTTCTAATTATATCGCCAAAAATAGGAAACGATATTGTGTTGTGTTCAATGCAAAAGTAGGCTATTATTCGTATCAATTAATTTTATATTTTGAATATTATGTTAAAATAATAGAATACTCCATTTTTTTAAGAATTGATAGAACTACCATTAAAAATCAAAATGCATTGAAATCATAATGCCAAAAGGTCGAACATTGGGTTTGTTGAGGTAGCTTAATCGCCAGGAAGCGTCAATTCTTAGAATTTTAAAAATATTTTCTACGGCTACTCCTGCTTCATAATAGGGTTTAGTGAGCCGTGAAGTATTACTTGGGAACTTAGAGTAGTGCCAATTTTTATTGCTTAGTTTTCCTAATAATACTTTTCCGTAAATTACTTCTCTCCATTTTAATTTTCTGATAAGAGGAATATGATTGAAAAACAATCCTTGGAAATTATGAGAATAATTAGCCATTAAATATTCATCACTAATAAATTCATAGTAATTCATTCTGTTATAGGCAAAATCATCGTAGCTATAGGTTTCGTTACCGGGGTGCACTTCCAAAAGGGGATAGGGTAAATTTCCCCATATTTTCCCCCATGAGAGTATGTATTTTGAGGCCCCAATTGTTCCTATATTGAACTTTTGTCGTATTGAAATTTGGAACTTATGATAGCTGAAATTGGATTTTAGTAATTTTGGGAATCCGTAGGCATACCATATATTAATGGTAGGATATTTTGTCCCTAAACTTTTTCGATTAAATTTATCTACAAAAAACACTTCCTTATAGGCAAAATGCATTTTTAATTCTATCTCAGAGGTAACTATGGCGTTGTAAAGCGTGCTTGGTTTATCTTTTCCATTATTGAAAATCTCAAATTTACTGTCTTTAAGTGGGAAAATTTTTCTGCGGCTAAAAGTTAGTGTGTTGCTAAAGCCATTAAAGTATTCATATTCAAATGAAGATTTATACTGCTCTACCATGGTGAGTGTACTGTTAGGTGTACGCCTGAAAACACTTGATACAATATTGTCTTGCTTAAGCGCCCTTACACTGGCCCCTAGTTGCTCCATGTCTTTTTTGTAACTGATATCGATGGCTCGACGTGGGTTTTTCTTTAAAATGAGTATTGTTCCCAATCCATATTTAAATTTGTTGTCTTTGGTGCCATAGGCTAAATGACCATAAAATCTGTATTTATCATTCCATTGATTACTTGTTCTTCCGCCAATCTTAAAACGATGGCCTTCTACACCGTTGAAACTATATAATGTGAAATAGGGACCAATATCAAAATAGTTGGAATTATAATAGCCTGTTGCAAACATAGCTACCATATCATAAAGGTTTCTAAAGGCAGGTAGGTTAAGTACGGTATCCACCATTTTATAAACTCCAAGTTCTTCTTTGTTGAGTTTCTCAAAACGTGCAGTATCCCAATATGTATTTCCCTTATTCCATGCCGATTTCTTTACTTCTACAGCTACGCTCGTTCTATAGCAGCTGTCGGGAAGTACCTTATTAATAACAATGTCTCGATATAAAGTCGTTTTATGGCCATAGAAACCGGTTATCTTTTTTGATTTCTCACTAAGATTAAAATCTACCACAAAATTTTGCCTCTGTATCATCCAGTATTTATTATCTACTAACTCATAGTTCTCCCTGATAGACATCGCATTAACAAAATTGAGGTTAACTTTTTGTATCTTCATATTTACCCTTTTTACAGCAAACGAAGTATCTGCTATCCACAGCACTCCCGTAAAAGTAGCCTCTTGTTTTCTCTTGGGTTTAAACATTATTTTATAGCACCAATGTCCATCAATAGTTGCGCTGTCGGTAAGGTAGTAGCGGTAAAAATTTAAGCCGGATTTAGCAATGGGACTGACAAAGTTTTTGTTGAAAATACGCATATAGTTATCATAAATATTAATGCTTTGATACATATTTCCTAGAAATTGTGATACGCTGGAATTTTTGATGCCTGAAGCTCGCGAAGCGATGATAACTTCTTTTTTTGCTTCGGGCTTTTTTCTGTAATTGATTTTTGAAATACTTTCAGAGATTAGTAATGGCAGATATGATTTCCCATTGATAGTCGAGGTGTCAACATTGGCAAAAATAAATTTGAAAGGACGCATGGATCTTCGATTTTCAAATTTCTTGGTAATGTTATTGGCATCAATTTGTATCTTATTATATACTTCGTATTGGTACGCTTTTAGATTATAAGAACTGTTTTTTGCTTTATGAGCTTCTACTTTTCGTAGTAAAATGTGGGCTGGATTTTCACTGGGATGAATGATTACCGCAGCAAGTTCTATATTTGATGATGTGAGTTTAATGTCTATTTTCTGATACGCTCCCTGTTTTATCCTAATTTTTTTGGTTTTGTACCCTATGTAACTAACCTTAATGGAGTCTGATTTTGCATAGGTTTCTATGATGTATTTTCCGTCAAATCCTGTGGAGGCACCAATATTAGTGCCTACCAATTGTACATTGACAAATGGTAATGGCTTTGCACTTATTGAATCTGTTACTATTCCGGTAATCTTTGTTAGTTGGGCATTGCTTATGCCGACAATACTTACAAAGAATAAAAAGAGTATATATTTTGTTATTGTATTCAATGAATTTTTGTGTTCTTATTTGTTGTTGATTATGTCTGCTGCCTCTCTCCTTAATAATGGTCTAATGGTCTTATTGCTAATACGTATCGATATTGGTCCCATCGAATAGGGCGCAATTTCATAACTTTGATAGGTGAAGATAATAGTACTATCAGTTATTAGAAAATTAGGGCTGATAAAAAAACTAGAGTCTGAGATTGAAAAATTATTGCTAATTAAATTGGAATTAGAAGGGATTTTATAATCTCTTTTTAATGTTGATAATAATAATGTCCTTGCTGAATCCAAATTAGTAAAAAGATTATTTATTCTCATAAAAGTATTATTAGCTGTATTATAATTGTAATATTTTATAAGCTCATTACCATGAGCTCCTCCACTATAATTGTACAAGATGATATTAAAGCTAAAAAGGTTGGCTCTGTTTACATAAATAATATATTTTGTTGTTTTTATATAGGGTAGTAGTGGCGTTTTGGGGTACTCCTTGTGAAAATCATAGGGCTCTTTTAAATATTTTTTAAGCTTATTCTTTAATAAAACCTCAGCTTTTTTAAGGGTTAAATTGCTATCTTTTGTATTGAAAATCAATTTATTAAGTCGTATTGAAGCTTCTTTGGGTTTTGTAAATAATGGAGCCTTAAAATTATATGTGATAATAGTATTTAAGCTGTCAGGGTTGCTATAATTAACCCAAACGTAAGTGAGAGTATCTTTGTTTATATTTCTACTGTCTGTTCCTGATTTATCATTGCATTGGACAAAGAATGCGCTAATGATAATAAATAGGAGGGCTATAAATGTTCCTCGTCGAGCCATTGTTTGATTTGTTTGAAGGTGTTATCGCGTGATTCTTTAACTGAGAGAGTCAGGTCATGAACGCCATCTTTTATTTCAACTATTTTTATATTGTTACCCAGGCCGGGAGCGTATTTTTTCATGTGATCAATATTGAGAACAGCATCACTAGTTCTGATTAACTCATTCCAGTTCTTTCCTATATATGATTTATCTGAATGCAATACCAAAACGGGACATTGAATGTTTAATCCTTTCTGAAGTTCCTTCTGCGCTTTGTAAATGGCTCTTGTCCATCCCATATATGCAGGAAAATTTTTGATGGGTTTCCACTCTTCGTTGAAGTCCCATTCTCCCAGATAATTTTTATGTAAGCTTTTGGGATAGTTCTCGCTTAGACTATCCATTTTTGCAAAGGGTGTAATTTTACCAACAGCAGCAATCAACGGTAAGAGCGTTTTTAATCCGGCAGATACATTGAAATCAAAAAATGGACTGTTAAGAATTAATCCATCAATATTTTTTCGGTATTGAGCATAAAGTGGTGTTGTTAAGCCTCCGGTGCTATGTCCCATTAATAGTATTTCTTTGACCCCCGATTCTTTTATTATGGCAATGCTTTTATCTAATTCTTCGAAATAATCATGAATGTCAGAAATGAAATTCGGATGCTGGTACTCTTTTAAACTTCTTCCATATTTTCTTAAATCCACGGCGTAAAAATCAAATCCCCAATCATTATACAGGTCTGCCATTTCAGTTTGAAAAAAGTAGTCTATAAAACCGTGAACATACAAAATAGCTTTTTTGTTTGGCTTAGAAGCTTTCCTGAAAATAAGTGTCGCTTCTTGTGGGCCGTCAAAATCGTCGGCTAAAGGAATAACAATATCTTTAAATCCTTGTCCTAAATGGTCTTCTGTAATAGATAAATTTTCCATAATATTTATAGTTGATGATGAACTTTTAATAATTGTATTTGTCTGTCGGCAATATTCTCAATAGCTGTGATGTATTCATGCCGACTTGCTATTTTGTTATTGCTTGTTATGATGTTATTATCCTGCGACATTAACATTTGCAAACTTAAGTATTTTTTATAAGAATTAGTACTTTCCAGTATTTTCTGGTAAATATGCAATGCGTTTTGTAATCTGTGCTGGTTTAATAATAACTCAGTGCTTTTGGGATGTTGTTTTAATTTCCTGTTGGTAACCCACTGCGCTTGTTTTATTTGTTCAAATTGGATTTGTATATTTTTAATTATGGCCTTATCGTTTGCCGTTAGAATTGGTTGTGGTTCAAAATAATAAAGACCCTTTAAAACTATCCGATAGTTGCCATACCGTTTACTCTTCTTAATACTTAAGTCGCCGCCAATATAACGGTTGAGAAAGAAAGGATTATAAAAACAATACTTCTCAATATATTCTCTAAAATCAGAGCTTTGATCATTTAAGATACTCTGTTTTTGAAGTTTAACGGTCTTTGTTTTATTTCTAATTTTAGTATATTCAGTATATTCCGGATTGTTATACTTAATGGAATTAATCACACTGTCAGTTAATATGCCATTAGAATAATGGTAAGTTTTAATAGTATTATTCAAATGGAGTATCTTGGATTTCAAAATACCTGTTGAATCCATTATTGCCGTGAGTTGCTTTGTTGATGAATCAAGGATGTTTAGTGTGTCTATAAGTGTCCCGTGGCTCCAGTGAAGATGAATAGTTACATTCTTTACTCCAATTTCAGCAGTGTTCCTTAACCGATTCTTTTTCTTGATTTTACGATGTTTGGTCTTTATTAAATGAAAATTCCACGCTCCATTAGGTTTCCCCTTTGTATAGAATGCAGATAAATATTGTGTAATATCAATAAAGTATCCTTCATTGTTTTTCTCAAAATCCTTTGAGGTAAGATTGTATATCCATTTTTCATCGCGTAGGCCTTTTGTATAACTGCCGTTTATGCTATTGTTATATCTCCATTGTTTTGTTTTTTCTTTGGCGGCATAGCGAAAAAGACCCTGCTTGATTTCTTGTTTGTCATCGTTGAGAAAATAACCATAGTTTGCATGGCCCTTTATTTTTCCTCCATTATAGAAATCTCCATCATAGTGTATCGTTTTTTGACACAAAACGACTGTATAAGAAAGAATAAGAATAAAAGCTATAAAATACTTCATAAGTATAAATCAGTTTTCGGTATGCTTTATTTTTAGAAGATAATAGAATGTAGTTTTTCCTCTTAACTAAGGATAAGTTTAGGATACTCAATCAATTTATTTATAGTAGTATAGAGCTTATACTAGGAATAACCAAATTTCTTAAGTTGTTTTTCATTCTCCCGCCAGTCTTTGCTGACTTTAACTGTTAAGTCTAAAAATATGTGTTTGCCCGTAAATTCTTCTATATGTTTTCTGGCTTCTGTGCCTAGTCTTTTTATGGCCTGTCCTCCTTTACCAATAATAATCATCTTTTGGGTTTCCCTGATGACAAATATGGTAGCTTTAATGTCTATTCTATGCGGGCTCTCTTTGTATTCCTCTACTACTGTTTCTGTGGAATAGGGAATCTCTTTTTTGTATTGTACTAATATTTGTTCTCTGATTAGTTCGCTAACAAAAAATCGCATTGTTTTATCTGTTAGTTCATCTTTTGGATAGTAAGCCGGACTTTCCGGTAGATTGCGCAGTATTAATTGGAGTAAACCTTCAATGTTGAACTTGTGTAATGCTGATACAGGAAGGATATCAGCTTCAGGAAGAAGTTCTACCCATTGATGAACCTTTGCCTCAACTTTTTCCTGATTGGATAAATCAATTTTGTTAATTACGATAATGATTTTTGCCGATGAGGTCTTCATCCTTTCAATGATCTTCTCATGAAGAATAGGCTGGTCCACTTCTGTTACGTATAGAAATATATCTCCGTCTTCCAAAGCCGACTCCACATATCCCATCATGGCTTCATGGAGTTTATAACTAGGGTCTTTAATAATTCCTGGCGTGTCAGAAAATACTATCTGGAAGTTCTCACCATTTAAAAACCCCATTATTCTATGTCTTGTGGTTTGTACTTTTGAATTAGTAATACTAAGGTTCTCGCCAATAATAGCATTCATTAAAGTTGATTTACCCACATTAGGTGCGCCTAGAATATTTACAAATCCTGCTTGATGTTTTTGTTCACTCATAATGATTATAAATTTGTTGCAAAATAAACCTTTTTTTAGCTCCTTACGCTAATTAATTATGATAAGTTTTAAGTAATACAAATTAATGATTTAGGGAGTTGTTTTGAGTTTAATTTTAAGTTTTGAATAGATAGTCCTAAACCGATATAGAAATAGGATGGCAGCACTTCCTAGCCCAATAATAAAGGCAATCCACAATCCTGCCAGTCCCATATTTAGTTTAAAGCCTAAATAATATCCAAGAGGTAGATTAATAACTATATAAGCAATAAAAGCATAAAACATAGCATGTTTAACATCTCCTAGACCTCTGAGAATACTGAGTAATATTACTTGTAAGCCGTCAAATAATTGAAATAGTCCAACAATAATAAGGAGTGGTGCTGTAAGGGCAATTAGATGAGGGTCCTGGGTGTATATTTTGGGTAAATAATTACGAAAAACAATAAAACTAATGGCCGCCATTCCCATAAAGGCGAGCACAATATGTATAGAAGCTTTTGCAGCCATAATTATATGAGGTAGATCCTTATGACTATATTGATGTGAAATACGAATGGTTGTTGCCGAGCCAATCCCTGTAACAATCATAAAACTGATACTTGCCAAACCTATGGCAATTTGGTTTGCTGCCAATGAAACAGCTCCTAACCATCCCGCCATTATAGCACTAATGGCAAATGCAGAAACCTCCAGTAACATTTGTATTGATATGGGTAAGCCGATGGAAAAAAGAGTCCTTATTGACACCTTATTAATATAGGCGAATTTTATATTTTTAAAATAGGTTTTAAATAGGCTGTTGTACTTAAAGATAAGAAGGAAACTTATTGCTAGAAAAAGACGAGCTATAAATGTAGCAATACCTGCCCCAAATAGGCCCAAAGCTGGAGCTCCAAACTTCCCAAAAATAAGAGTATAATTAAGCCCTATATTAATAAGGTTAGAAATTATAGTAATATACATGGCGTATTTTGTATTTCCAATGCCTTCGGCAAATTGTTTGTTGGTCATAAAAACTACAAATGGAAGCAAGGAGAGTATCAAAGTGTAGAAGTAAGGAGTTGCATATTTTATTACATCATCTTCTTGTCCCATTAATTTGAATAAATACGAAGTAAAATATAAAATTATTGAAATAATTATGGCAAAAGTAATATTTAAAAAAAGTGAGCTGCTAAGCATCTTATCAATATTTTTTGTGTTGTTCTTAGATATTTGATGCCCGACAGCAGGAGTGAGGCCATAAGAAAAACCCATTAGCATCACCAAGCCAATTACAAAAACTGAATTTGCAAAGGCTGAGGCAGCAAGTTGTACCGTTGAAACATAGCCAACCATTAAAATATCCATTTGCTGAACAACGATTTGTCCGGCTTGTGAAAGGATAATAGGCATTGCCAAACGTATATTTTGCTTATAAAATGGAAGATACTTATACATATATAGAATAATTTTGCGCAAATTAACGAACAATTTATCATTCTTGCACTATACTTTTCTTTAATATATGCTGTAAATGGAAAAGTAATTATGTTCATCAGTCTCAATAGTTGATAAAAATGATTCGATTATTAATATAATTAGGCTGTATATTAT
>WGCS01000097.1 GCA_015493685.1 Bacteroidales bacterium | reverse complement strand
TTAATAATAATAGTTCCTCAACTACTAAGGTGCAAAGATATATATAATTTACCTAAAAAAGCAAATATCAGTTTTATAGCTCAAAAAGATAACAATTGTTAAGATTATAACTCTATTTTATAACTAGCTTATTTACAGATGTATATGAATTAGAAACAATTTTTAAATAATAGATACCTGCTTTAAGTTGTGAAGTAGATAACATAATATTCTTGTTATTTAGAATTTCTTTATGTATAATTTCTCTTCCAACATTATCAAATACAGCTAGTTGAATGTTATCGTTGTTAAAATTAAAAAAGTTAATATAAACTACATCTTTTGCCGGATTAGGAAATATTTGTACCTTTTTTTCATCTTGTTGTGTTGTTTTTAAACTATTGGCATAAGGATAAAGTAGCGATTCCCACAATCCGCGGCCAAAAGTTGCTGCTCTTATTTTATGTCCTTGTTCGAAAATTTCCAGCTCATCCACAATTACATTGGGCAGGTCTTTCATAAAGGGTACCCATTGTCCCAGAATGTCATCGCGATAATATACTCCGATATCCATGCCCACATATATTGCATTGGCAGTATTTGCGGCTTTGACAATGGTATTGGCAGGGTAGTTTGGTAAATTTCCACTTATGTTAGTCCAGCTGTTTCCTCCATTGGTTGTTTTGTACACTTTATTTCCTGCGTAGAAACCGGATTTACATATCCAAACTGTATTTGGATTATTGGCATCAATTGCGATAGAATTAACTGAGCCATTGCCAATCCCATTTGAAATAAGTGTCCAGCTGTTTCCTCCATTGGTTGTTTTATACAAATTGCTAGAATTGGCAGCCCAAATTATATTTACATTACTTGGAGCCGTTGCCAAGGTGTTTAATTTATTGTTATCACTAAAATTCGATATTTTAGTCCATGAATTACCTTTGTTCATGGTTTTCCACACATTTCTGTAACCTGCATATAGAATGTTTGCATTACTTGGATGCTGGACAAACGGGGTTACCCATGCTCCTTCTTCTGTGATGTTTGAGCTTACCTCAGACCATGAACTTCCGCCATTTAAACTTCGACGGATACTACCGTAATAAAGGGAGCCAAATAGAATATTATTGTTATCATTGCTGATAATACATTCCATGCCATCGCCTCCCAATACTTTATGCCAACTGGTGTTCATCAAATTAGTTCCATTGTCTTGCCATCCGGTAATGACTTTATTGGCTAGTGTTTTAGAACTTCCTAAACGGTACATTTGAGCTACTGCTAAATGATTGTTTTTTTCTGTCCATTGTGAACCGTTTGATGCTGATAGAGAAAGGCCACCATCAGTGCAAGCCCATAGTGTACTTTGATTGTGTGGGCTATATTTGATTGTGTGTATGTCGGCATGAACATAGGGTGCTCCACTACCTCGCCAGTGACCACTAATAGACCAACTTTGACCTGCATTGGTAGATCTCCAAATATTTACTCCACCAACAAAAACAATATTCTTATTGTATGGCGAAACCTCCAATGCCATATCATACCATGATTGTCCACCAATATCGGAACCATCATCTTTCCATCCAAGTAAGTTGGGAGAGCTTGCTTTCTGTGTGAAGCTCCCTCCTGCATTGGTGGACAAATAGAGGCCTCCAAAGCCATGAGTGCTTGATTTGCTGGCAAGAACATAAAGGTAGTTTGGGGCATTTGGCGTAACAGCAATCTCCAATCGGTCAGGAGTACTGCTGGCTTGAAAACTTAAATTGGTGAATGAAGTACCTCCATTAGTAGATTTAGCCACGGTATTTGCTGAGGCAATATAAATTGTATTTGGGTCGTTGGGTTTAAAGGCAATATCTTTCCATGCTCCTATACGTATTCTTGTCCAGTTTTGGCCACCGTCAGTAGTTTTGTAAAGTCCTATACTTGTTGTAGCATATACAATATCAGGATTGGTAGGATGGACTAATAGCCGGTATGTTTGTCTTCGGTATCGATATTCTTGAGCCCAATTTGTTAACGTCCAATGAATACCTGCATCGGTAGATTTTAGAATCCCATGAGTATAAGTATCGCCTCCGTCTCGATCTCCTGTGGCTGCATAAACAATATTTCCATTGCTGGGTGCAAATTGGATGTCAGAGATTCCAATGGAGGCTAGATTATCCGTATTCGTTGTCCAAGAATTACCTCCATTAACGCTACGCCAGATACCGCCTGATGGAGCTCCCACAAGAATGATATTAGCATTACTTGGATGAAAATCGATGCAATTGATGCGCCCGCTGCCACTTCCTGTTGCCGGGCCAAAAGGGCCTAATTGTATCCATTTTCCTGCGGCAGAAGCTGCTTTAGTTGAGTTTAGTTGCTGCTCAATCTTTTCGTAGTCATTTACGATATCTGTTGTTGGCTCAAATCGGCCATCTTCATTAACTCTATTCTCAAGAAAATATTGATTGCGCTTGAATTGTTTATATCCTGTCCCTTTGCCGGGCTTGCGGCTTGACCAATAATCGTCAAAAGCTTTGGTTTTTGTTTGTAAACTACTCGTGCTGTCTAGCATTATTTTTACCCAGTTTTGAGCATTTGCTATATCGCTGATGCCCAGCGCTATTATTAATAATGCGATGGCTTTAATTTTGTTAAATTTTAATGTTCTCATGTTAATTTTTATGTGTTGTGTATGTATCAAGCGCGAAAATAGTGATTTATTCATTCTCTTGCTTTATCTTTGCTTAATAATTATTTTAAAATTATAGTTAACTAATGAAAGTAAAATGAACTTCTTTTTAAAAGCATTTCTTTGGTGTAGTATTGTGCTGTTGTTTCCTTTGCAAATTCTATCTCAACAGAACTATCAAGTAAGAAGATATACCTATGCTAAAGTTGCCGAAGTATATCCTAGACAAATTAAAGTTGATTGGTTGTTCGAGATTCAAAATTTAGAATCCCCCTTTGAAGGAAATAGCTTTGAACAACTGTATATAGACTCAATAAAGGCAAAGATAGAGACTCGCTCCAATTCTAAAGAGTATATCCCCACTTATAAACAGTTAAAGCCATATTATTCTGTTACTGTTCCTAAAATTATTAAATCATTTGAAGGAAATCATTATTCTTCTTCGGTGCCAAATGATAATTCAATGGCTGTATCTAATGAGGGAATGCTTGTTTCGGCAATAAATACAAATATTATTTTTTATAATACGCAAAATGATTCTTTGCTGAAGACAATATCTTTGCGCGCTTTTTCAGATACCTTGTCTTCTGTTTCTTCTCAGCAATATGATCCCAAAGTTATTTACGATTACCAAGCCGATAGGTTTATTGTGGTATTTCTGGCCGGAGCGGGTACAAGTGCTAATACCAATGTTATTATTGCTTTTTCTTCGTCTTCAAATCCAATGGATCCCTGGAATTTATATTCTTTAACCGGTAATCCATTAAATGATACTTCGTGGTCAGATTATCCGGCTATTTCATTGTCAAATAAGGACTTATTTGTTACGCTAAATTTGTTGAAAAAAGGGAGTGGGTCCTGGCAAACGTCTTTTAAGCAGAGTATCATCTGGCAAATTGATAAGGATAAAGGCTATTATGGCGATAGTTTAGTTTTAGCTTTGTATTCTGATATTTCTTTCCGAGCTAAGGCAATAAGAAATATCCATCCGGTAAGAGGAGGAAATACCTTTTATGGTCCTAATATGTATTTTCTTTCGGAAAGGAATTTTGCTCTGCAGAGTGATACCTTTTTTCTAATACAGACGTATAATAATCTTAGTAGTAATTCTTTAAATTTGTCAGTAAATAGTGTGTTGGCTGATTGTAACTGTGGGATGCCGCCCAATGCAAAACAGACTAATAATAAGGCATTGGCGACTAATGATTCTCGAGTTTTAGGGGCCTTCTTTCAGAATGATTATATTCAGTTTGTGGGTAATACTGTGGATACTTTAACGGGTCATGCCTCTTTTTATCATGGTACCTTTAACCCTAAGCAAAGAAATCGAAAAATTCATTTAAATATTCTTACGGATACATTATTGGAATTTGCTTATCCCGCTATTAGTTATTGTGGCACCAATAGTAGTAGTAAGCATTCTATAATCAGTTTTGACTATACTGCTAGAACTGTATTTGCCGGAATGGGAGCAATATTTTATGAGGATAAAGATTTATATAGTAAACCTCTTGTGTTGAAAAAAGGAGATACTCCCATTCAAGTTCTGTTTTATTTACAACGATGGGGCGATTATTCAGCTTCCCAACCAAGATACAATCATCCTGGTGAAGTATGGACTGCGGGTACCTACGGTAAAAGAGTGGGGAATTTTAGATTGTATGGAACCTGGATTGCCGCTATTTTAAATACAGTAGAGGAGGAGCCTACTCTAGTGGATGGACAAGATATTAGCTCTTCGGTTTATCCCAATCCAATGAATGATGATCAAGTGAAAGTTGATTTTGTTTTGCCTGAAGATGAACTTATTGAAGTAGAAATTGTTGATGCCACAGCAAAAAGAGTAGCTCTAATATTTAAAGGAGAGGCTAAAAAAGGTCGAAATATTTTGAGTTTTTCTAGTCAGGCACTAGCTCAAGGAATTTATTTTCTACTAATAAAAAATAAAAACGTAGTATTAAAAACACATAAAATAATAAAATAATGCTCGGAAATTTAGGACTGGTTTAAGCTCTGATATTATCAATAAGAATGATTGTTGTAATAGAGTATATTGGTAGATAAATAAGGCCTGCTGAAATACTCAGAAGCTATGCGTTGAGCTTGTCGAAACGTGCATATATTTTTTTGATTTCTGAGGTGTAGATGTATAGAAATACTTCAAGACTAAGGAGTTAAAAAAAAGAGGTATGCTTCTGAGGATCAAAAAATTGCTTAATCAAACTTTACTAATTTCATGGATTTTACATTATTATGCTCAAAAAACTTACATTTATTAAGTGGAATTCATTCATAAATACTTAAATATTAATATTTTATATGATTTTCAGCGGGCATAAAATAACTAAGCAACCTAATACTATTGTGCCTGTCATTATATGGTAATTTGCTAATATTATTTTTGTAATTTTGAAAATAATTAATGAATAGATATTAAATTACTAATGTTAATAGTCTCTTTGAGCTGGATATGCCTATAAGTGACTATATTGTAGTGTATTATAAAGAATTTCAAAAGATATTTATATGAAGAAGTTTTATTTCTTACCCCTGTTTGTTTTTGTTCTTGTCTTATTTAGTTTCAAAAATGTTTCTGCACAATCTGCTTCTTGGAATTATACCGATAGTGTTGCTGTGAGTTCACCGATTGATATGACAGGAAAAACACAGTTGTCACTGGGAGGTGATGATTTTGTTAGAAATTTTTATTTGCCTTTTAGCTTTCAAATTTATGATGATATTATTTCTACTTCCACAGTATTGAAGATTAATACCAATGGTTTTATAGGATTTAAAAATAATTCAATAGGAACTAATACACGGTATATTGATACTATCCCTACGGCTTCAACTACCTATAAGTACATTAATGGTGAGTTTTTGTCCTATGGTGGTTATGGTGATGGCGCAATTTTAGATACCATCTGGCAAAAGACAACAGGGGTGAGCCCCAATAGAATTTATACCATTGAATTTAAATATCTCCCTTATTATAATTCTTGGAAAGGCTCAAAAATTCAAGTGAGTTTTTATGAGATAAATCATAATATTAGTATTGACTTTTTTGATTTATCAACAGGGACTGCTTGGCCGAATGCTAATGTTGGTAAATTTATTGGAGTTAATGTGGGGGATGCAGTCTATGGTACTCTTTCGGGAAATTATCCTACTACACCAAAAAAAATAATTTATAGGCCGGGAGCGTCACTCCAAGGTCCTCAATCCCTACTTGCTACTAAAATTTCATCCAGACAAATTGATTTATCTTGGCAATCTAATTCTGCTAATGACGATGTTATTGTTACATACAATACTGTTAATCAGTTTGATGCCCCTAATTCGGGTACGGCTTATACCACAGGCGATGAGATTAACCCGGGAAAAGGAAGAGTTCTCTATCAGGGTTCGGCAACTTCTTTCTCACAGGATACACTTTCGCCAAATAAAACATACTATTATAGAGTATGGACAAAGACAGCTTCAAATATATATTCTACAGTATATAAAGCTTCCAATGCTACAACAGACCCTGTTAATGACCCATCAAACTTTCAGGCAGCGGCTTCAAGTAATTCTCAAATTAATCTTTCTTGGCAATTGAATGGGGAGTCCAATACGGTAATAGTTACTTACAACACAACAAATAATTTTGCTGCGCCTTCTCACCCTAATCAGTATTCACTAAATAGTGAAATTGCACCAGGAAGAGGATATGTACTCTATAAAGGGGCTGGTACTTCTGTACAGCATAGTGGCTTGAGCACAAATACCACTTACTATTATAAGATATGGTCTTTTAATGGTTTGTATTGGTATTCTACTCCCGGCTTGACTGCTACTGCAACAACCCAATCTACTGCTGATCCTCAGTCATTATCAGTTTCTAATGTTTCAAGTTGTAGTGTTACAGCTAACTGGACAAAGAATGCTGCAAATAATAATGTGCTGGTAGTTTATAATACAACGAATACTTTTGGAACGCCAACTACAGGAAGTTCTTATGTGGAAGGAAATGCTTTTCCGGGAGGAGGAATAGTACTGAGTTTTGGTGCTGCTACTTCAAAAGTGGTTCCTGGAAATGTAAAGGATAATACTACCTATTATTTTAAAGCTTTTTCCTATGATGCTTCTTATAATTACTCTCTTGGAATTTCCAATAGTGTTACAACGCCGACTATAGCAAGTCCCGGCACTGTAACAGCCTCTTCGGCATCAAGTACCGAAATAGATTTAAGTTGGGCATTAAATGCCTCATCCGATGAGGTAATTATAGTGTGGAATACAAGCAATACATTTGGAAGTTTGAGCGATGGGACCACATACAGTAATGGACAATCCATTACAGGAGGCGGAACCGTACTCGACCAAGG
>WGCS01000096.1 GCA_015493685.1 Bacteroidales bacterium | reverse complement strand
CAACTGTCTGTATAAGAATATAGCCAACAGCAGTGCTTAAAATTTTCAAGTTACTACTATATTTTATGTGGGCTAAAATGTTTATATTTATTGCTATTTCGACTATTATTTTTATACATTATTGAACAATAACCAAAAGTAGCTAAAAAACTTAAATATACCATTGTACATGTAAATTATTTAATTAAAAAAGATTTGTGCTTCTGAGTAACAAAAGATTGCTTTTACAAGCTTTAATAATTACACAGATTTTATACAATTATGCTCTAAAACCTTGCACTTATTATGCGGAATACATTTTTAAATATCCATAGGTTAGTATTTTATGTGTTTTTTTAGTAGGTCCTAATTTAATAAGCTCTTTATTTCTTGAATCTTATACTGATTTTCTTTGGAGTAAACGGATTTGTAAAGTATTTGTTTTTCTGATTTGCTTAAATGCCAGCTCAACGGAATCTCATGCTCGTTTCCATTGAATGATAAGGTGTAAAAGTGAAAGTCTTGTCCCATTTCATTTTCTAGCGATTCTATAAGACTGCCTTCGGAATCCTCCTGAATATTAGCCCAATCGATAAATATAGAGCCAATTGGGCGGAGAATACTTTGGCTTGGATTGCTAAGATATTTATACTCAACATCTTTCTGCTCATCAAGTTTAAGGAGTATTAATCCTGAAGTGTTTTGCCTAATCCATTCTTTAAATTCAACAATGAAATCGTAGGCAGAGAATATTCCATAATTATCATTTAGGCCGGCATCAATAAGATAAAGTGTAGGCTTGCCGGGTAGGGCTACATCAGGACTTACATAGGGGAAGGTAGCATTCATACGAATGGCTGTGCTGAAACGTAAATCCTCTGCTCCAAATTCTTTGTAATTATGGGTGAATTCAATATTTCGTATGTTAGCATTACGTGATGATTTTACCATATAAGATACAGGTGTGGAGGAGATTATCATCCTTGACCCAACATTCTCAATGCTGGGTGTAATAAACATCATTGGTATCATAGCTTTAGATTCGTAGTCAGAATAGGCCTTAATTGGTTTGTTAAATATAGGTCCAATATTTTGCATTAGGGTCTGTTCTAATGCATAGGCTCTATCTACATAATATAGATGATTATTATACCGAAATCGCTCTAAACGAAAAAACCAATCGTGCATGGCAAAATAGAAGAAAATGGGGTTTAGTAAATCTTTTGCAAGTTTTTTAGAGTTCTCTTTTGCGTATAAATTAGAATTTCTCTGCTGGTGACGGAGATAATTTTCACGGACATAGGCAGCTCCTAACATTCCTCCTGATGCTCCTGTAATTAATTGGGTATGAGCGAGTAATTTACCGTCGGTAAGACTATCGGCATAGGAAAGAATTAGATTAGTCCACACTGCCATTTTGAGTCCGCCACCACTAGTACATACTATCACCATCTTGGGTTTCTGTCCGAATGTTTTAGTGCTGTTTTTTTGCTTCCACCTTTCTAATATATGTATTGTGTTTAAAGAATCGGCCTTAAAATTGCCATGTGAATACACATCAATGGGATGTGATTTGCTGTTTTTGTAGTTTAGTCCGTAGGCACTATTATGATAATTAAGCACAGTTTTAAAGGGTAGCGTATAGCTGTAGATAATTAACAGAACTAAACCTAGAGGCATGGTCCATGCCCTTAAGGTAATATAAAACATACTTACTATAAGAATTCCAACGGTAAATAGGGTGAAAAGACTTGCAGCCGCAGGAATAATATAAATTGGTGAGTCTTTGATAAACCCTCGAATTAGAATTAATGTAAGTACAAATATCATATATGCAAAAGCATTAATATGCTGGTACATAAATGTTTTAGCAAATTTCTTCTTTTCAAAATGGGAGAATCTTCCTGTACGTTTTATTTTTTTAAAGGTTAATAGATAAAAGTTTACTTTTGAGGTATCATTATCGTTAATGGGACTTTCTTTTAGCTTTTTATCCTCATCATACTTTATAAAACGTTTGATAATATTAAGGTGATTGAGTTTGCTGTTATTCCGTAAATAATGAAAACCGTTGGGAATTAATCGAGCAATAACAAAAAAGAAGCTAAAAGAGAAATAGATAAAAAAAACAACACCTACTATGTATATTAATAGGTTAAAGATAATTTGTGAATTGCTGTTGAGTTCGTAAATCGATTGATCATGAGCACTTTCAATAATAAATGTCAAAAGATATACAAGAGGTATTAGTGTATTGTTTAAAGAAAATATGTAAAATGGTTTGGAGAATCTAACGATAAAGGGATAACGGTGAGCAATAACGACATAAGAGGCAATATGAAATGCCATAATAAAGGCTCCTGTCGCAATGCCTTCAAAAAGAAATGCCATACCTCCCACTTTTCCCATATATTCAGGATTCATAAATAGGTTTGGAATGCCAAATTTTTGTCCAAAATTGGTGGTAACAAATAAAAAGGGGAGAAGCCATGAGAGAACCAAGAGACGATTATACCGAAGATAGTCAATGAAAAGTCTAAAGGGGAAGAAATCATAGATTTGTTTTATCCGAGTAATAAAAATAGATTTCTTTTGGCGAATTGTCATTGCTATTTTATTTTAAGTCATTGCTGTCTTAATTTTATAGAAGGCTTACTTTATTTATAAAAGGAAGATTATTTGGCAAGTACTTTTAAAATAAAATATTCCATTTGTTTGCAAAACTCATTGTGGTTAAAGGTTTCCAGATGCAATATGGTTTCAATATTCATAGTCACAGGAATACCCATATAGAGGCTGGTTAAATGATCTACATTAATATTTTCGTCCCATATTCCTTCCGCAATGCCATCGAGGATAATTTTGGCAAAATACTGTTTTTGAGATTTGTAAATAGTACTCATTACCTGTTTAAGACCGGCTTCATTTTTATAGGATGCTTCCGTAAATAATAATAATGTAATTCCTTTTTTCTCAAATAAATAGTTGATAGTAAAACAGATATATTTCTCTAGTCGGGATGTGGCAGCTTCGTTTAGTGAGGCTATGATTTTCAATTCTTCAATCAGCTCATCACTAACATCTTGAATAATGCCTTCAATCATAGCTCTTTTACTGGGATAATGTCTAAAGAGTGCTCCTTCGCTAATGCCAATTGTTTGAGCCAAATAGCGTGTGGATAATTTTTGCATTCCTTCATTGAAAATAATGCTGAGAATATTTTCTTTAATTTGAATTTTGCGTTCCTGCGTCGATAATCTTACTTGTTTTGTCTTTGCCATTTCTATTTACTTAATATCTTTAAAATAAAAGATTGAACTTCTCTACAATAGGTATAATCTTTTGGTTGTGATTTATTAAAATCAGCCTCAATATTAATACTTAAGGGAATACCCATATATAATTCAGATAATGCTTCAGGAGAGATGGTCTTACACCAGACTCCTTCGATAATGCCATCCATAATAATTTTACAAAGATACTTTTTTTGGAGATTAAAAATGGGCTTTAGTGTAGATAATAATAGCTCACTATTACTATATGATGCCTGAGAGAATATTAAGAGGTTGAGTCCTTTGTTTTTATTTAGGTGGGTGAATTGGGTGCAAATAAATTTATCCAGACGTTTTTCTGCACTTTCTTTGCTGAGGGTGATTTCTTTTAACCTCTGCAAAAGGCTTTCTTTATAGTCAATGATAATACTTTGGAGTATGGCATCCTGACTTTTGAAATGCCGGTATATTGCGCCCTCACTAAGGGAGCATTCTTTGGCAATATTTTTCCAGCTGAGTTGGTTAATGCCTTTCTCAGTAAGAATAGCTAATACCGCATTCTTTATTTGAATTCGCCTTACAGCTGTGGGTTGTTTCTTTCTTATAATTACATTTTCATCCATGATTTTGTTGGGAATAAAAAAAAGAAGAAGGCGGTGTCGTGGTGACACCACGCTTCTTCCTAAACTCAAAAATTAGAGAGAATCTGCAACCATCTTCATCGCTTCTGTTGAAGAGCTGATTACGGTAGTGCCTTTTACAAACCGGGCGAGTACTATCGATTCCATAATTTCTTCTGGGCTAAAGCCTTTTTTTAGAGCGACTTTAGTATAAGTGTTAATGCAGCTTTCAACACCTAAGGCAGCACTGATAGCAAGGCTCATTAATAGTTTATATTTTGGTGGAATATGCTTTCCTGTCATAGCGAAGTTCTTGTTGGCAGCATGCTCATAGACAACATCTTCATTGATTTGCGAAAGGTATTCCATTGTAAGTGGTGTTTCTCCAAGTTCTTCGGCCATCATTTCAAGTAATTTGGCCATTGTTGGTTTCTCTTGTGTCATAATTAGTATATTTATAGTGTTATTACTGTTGTTGTCCATTCAAATATTCCAAAATTGCATGCTGTATTAGCAGTCCCTTTTTAATATTAATAATAGAGGTTTCTATTTTAGTAATATTCAATTGGGCATCATTGAGTTCTATATTCGTAATTACTCCATTTTTATAGCCCACTTGAGCAATACTATAAGCTTTTTGTCCCAGAGCCATATTCTTATTTTCAGACTCCATTTTAGCCTCTAAGTAAGTAATATTCTCAAGGCATTTTTGGTATTCAAAGCGGAGTTTAAGTTTCATTCCTTCCTTGTAATTATTTATTATAGCCGATTGGGCTTTTATTTCTTCCACTTTCCCTTTGGTCATATTTCCATCAAAGAGATTTATCTTCACTCCAAATCCAACCGCATATCCATTTCGCCATGTCTTGTCGAATGGAGGGAAGTCTTTACCATGGTATATATGATAGTTGCCAAAAGCAAAAGCTATAGGAAGTTGCGCTGCTCCTTCCATCTTCTCTTTGTGATTCAAGAGTTTCTTCATGCCGTCAAGGGTCTGTATTTTTAAGTTGTTCGACTGAATAGTAGAAAGGGCTAGTTGTTTTTTTAGGTATATATTGCTGTAAAAGCGGTCGATGGTTCCTACAAATGTTACCTTTGAATCTTCCGGTATATTAAGTAGACTTTTTAGGGCCGTGACTACCACCGTACGTTTGCCTTTAAATTCCACTATCTTGCTTTCAAAACCGGCAATCTTACTTTGGAAATTTAGTACATCATATTCTGAACGTAGTCCCACTTCATAGGCTTTCTTCGCCAGTGCCAAATGGTTGTTGAGTTGCGTAAGGGCTTTTTCGTAAACATTTATTACATCGTTAATAGTAAGATAATTATAAAAGGCAGTTTTTACTTTTTCTACCAACTGAGCACTTGTCTCTGCCTTGTTTATTTCATATACTTGATGTAATATTTCTGTCGATTCCACAGCGTTTTTACGCTTGTTGCCCACATAAATAGGATAGACTACATTAAGGTCGAAAGTAAGTAAATCACGATCTAAATTCATGTAGGGAGCCATGGGATGCATAGTTATATTATCGCCAGTGGGCGCGCCCGAGTTCATTACGGGTACACTAACTCCCAATAGGGGATACATCCCAGGCATATTATTGGTATATAGATATTTAGATAGTATGTTGGCCTTTGGATAAAAACTTGATTTTGCTTGCATATTTTTAGCGTCGGCAATTTTAACTTTATTAGCGGCAGCAGTAATGCCCGGGTTGTTGCTTAGGGCAAGGTCAATGGCTTTTTGTAAGTTTATTTGCTGCTGAGCATGAAGAGTGTAATGACTCAAAATACCCAATATAAATAGTAGCAGTGTTATTATTGTTTTTTTCATTGTTATTTCTCCTCTATTTTATGTTGTGTTTCTTCCTTAATAAATTTCTTCATACGATATTTTCGTTCCAACTGTCCAATGATTATTGTCAATACTGATGTGCCGAAGAATGCGGCTACAAACAACCATAGTGAGTTTAGTTGATGATATACTAAAGTTAATGGTTGGTGGTGGTTGAAAACAGGGTATAGTGCTTGTAAATAATGTCGTAATGGGAATGCATTACCAATCATATTAGGCAAGTCAGCCATCTGATTTATTGGAATTAGATAGCCCGAATACATAAATGCCGGAAAAACAATTAGGGTGATAATGCCTGCAATGAGTGCACTACTTTTAATATTTAATACCAATAAAAATGAGAGACTTTCCATCGAGAGTACAAAGAGCGAAATAATCCATACCGTATTCCATAATGTAGTATTATCCACATCAATATGGAATAAGTGCATAGTGGTAAAGAAAGCCACATTAATGGCAGTAGCCACAATTAACCATGAGATAACAAATGGGGGCAAGATGGCTTTAATGGGCATTTGCCGGGGCAATTTTATAAATGACATTTTTGTCTTCATAAGTTTTAAATTGCTCAAAAGGGCAAATAGTACAATAAGCATGGATACTATTTGCATTGCCAAGCCCATAAACGCCGGCAGCATTGACGATTCCATGGAGAGTGAAGGATCATAGAAAACCCGCTCATGTACCGATAATAGCGGTTGCTTGGCGTGACGTGTATTGGGCATTCCTCCCAATTCTTCCACACGTACGTGCATACTCATCTGTATATTTAGTGTCATAATGATTTTATTAATCATCATAAGCGACATTTTTGGAATAATGGGATTGGCAGTACCATTAAGTACTGCAAGAATAGTTACATTCTGTTTGTTAAGAACATTGTGGTATGCGTTGTGAGGTATTACTATTCCCACATCTACCACTCCTTGGTCGATAAGCTTTTGCAAGTTTAAATAATCATTTGATTGTTTGCATACATCAATATATTGCGACTGTTGCAGGTTATATATTATCGACCGGCTTAAAGGAGACTGGTCTTCGTCAACAATGGCTGTCCTAATCTTGGTAGGGGAGCTTTTGTAATACATCCCTGCCATAAGACTAAAAAACAGTATCAGAGCCAGAGACACTAATGTTGTCCTTAATAGTATGGTTGCTATAAGTTTTAATGGTTTCATTGTATCCAATTATTAGTTTTTGGCTTTGGGATCTAGTGTCAAGAATACCGACATTCCGGGTTTGCACTTGGTTTGATTGTCAAGGATTAGCACCTTAATATCGAAAGTACGAATGTCACGCTCGCTGCGAAGAGTGGTAGGAGTGTGGGTGGCAAAAGAGGCCATTGGCAATAGTTGTATTACCTTCCCTGTGAGTGTCAATCCTTTAGTGTTTGTTTGGATCTTAAGTTTTTGGCCTAAATTTACCTGATTAAGATAGGTTTCAGGAATTCCAAAACGTGCCCATGTACCATGAGGATCTGTTTCGATAACTACGGGCATACCCGGAGGCATCATTTGGTTGGGTTCCAATACTTTTACGTTCACAATACCATCCATGGGAGCGGTGATTGTCATATCTTGAATCTTAATATCGATGGCTTTTAAATTGGCCATCAGCATATCATAGCCGGTATTTATTGCATCCAATTTCTGGAGAGGAACAGCTCCTGCACTGTAGAGTTCTTCCAAGCGACCTTTGTTAAGTTTTATGTTATTTAGTTTGGCAATTAATGCTTCTCTATGTGCTCGCA
The DNA here is from genome assembly GCA_015493685.1 of Bacteroidales bacterium. GTDB lineage: Bacteria > Bacteroidota > Bacteroidia > Bacteroidales > UBA1556 > UBA6267. The sequence continues at coordinate 2,034 of WGCS01000096.1, read as the reverse complement.
ATTCCCTGGTGTCTAATATTGCCACAGTATCTCCTTGGTGTAAAGTATCGCCCTCATCAACAAATATTTTAAGAATCCGGCCGGGCATTCTTGTGGTTACATTTACTTGAGTGCTCTCTATATAGCCCTGAAATTCAGCCTTGCTATCTTTTTTCTTTTCTTTAGTTTGGCAAGAGAAGAGCATACTACTCATTAAGCTTATTCCTACTATTATTCTCAGTTTATGTTTTATATTTTTCATGTTCTAAAATATTATTGTTTATTGTTAATTGCTTGTTATCAATGTGCTTTTATGCGATAAAGACAGGTATTTTATTAATATTAATAATATGTTGAGTAAAGGAACCGACAAAGACCTTTTGTAGAATATTTTGAGAATGCATTCCACAAACAACCAAGTCTGTATCTTGAAGATAGTCTTCGTCAAATGCTTTGATAAGCGATTTCTTACTATGTTGTTTTATTACTTCTAAATTGTCATGAAGTTGAATGTATTCATCAATTTTATTCAGTAATTTGGTTGCTTCTTTACTATTGTTTTTTGCAATTAGTATGGTAAGCTTATAGGGTGTATTTTGCATTAGTTGTAGAAAACTCTTGATTGCCCTAAAAGAAGGTGTGCTGCCGTCAAAAGCAAAGAGCACATTTTTTATGGGGCGATATTCTTGGGGTACAGCTAATAGCGGAGTAGTTGTATTGGCAATAAATTGAGAAATCATTTTTTCGGGATGTTCTGCAGTTTCAAAATGAAAAAAGTTACGCAGCCCTGTAATGATTAAATCAAAGTATTTGCTTTCTTCTTCAAGAATATATTCAGGCTTGCCTTCGTAAACCCGTGCATTACAGTCAAGCTCGTTTTGTTTGCAATATCGCTTAAATGAAGCGATTTCGTTTTTAATTTTTTTACGGGCATCGGCAAACAGTTCCTTTTCTTTATCCATGTGGTCTTCAACGCCCAAAGGGAGAGGTACGAAAGTAGTTACTGCTTCTATTACACTCAGTTTGTCTAAAATTGCTATGCCTTCCACTTTAGAGTGGTGATAGCGAGCAATTTCAGTGGCATAGTTCAACGCATTCTTTGAATACTTTGATGGGTCTAAGGTTAATAATATTCGTTGCATGACTATAGATTTAATTAATGAGATAATCAAATTGTATCATCACTTGGTATTTGGTGAGCCAAGTTGAATTTTGATAGATAGAATAGGGTACGCCAAAGCGTAAATAGAACTTGTCGAGGTATTTATACCAGCCTCCTACATATAAGTTTGCTGCATAATCTTCGGTGTTGGCAAGTGCCTTTCCATTTTGCTTGTCCGTAAAATTATAATATGATTCCAGTCCTCCTTCGAGACCAAATTCACCTAGAGTAGTATGATATGATTTTTGTAAACTAACAAAGAGACCGGTTTGGTCACCATTGTGTTTGTTGCCATTATCAGTGCGGTATTCATAATAGGCTGAATACCACAAATCAAATTTATTGAAATGATGTAAGCCGTTAATTCTAGGAGTTAAACCAAAAGAGCCTAAGCCGGTGGGGTAAGCATCGGCTGCTAAATTTTTATATTTCCCCGTGGGGAGACGAAATGCCATTTCTACCGAGAGTGCATTCTTTGAGCTGTTTTCCAGTCCCAGTAGTTGATAATTACCACCTATTTCAATATCTCCAAAGCCAATGCCTGTTTGAAATCTCATAGGTGTATAGTGATGAATGTTCACCATAGGTAGCATTGCATATATATTAATCTTATTGCTAATACCATAGGTGAAATATCCACTAAAATAGGCTTCACTAAGGACTATCTTATCCGATATTTTGCCGTAGGCTTTCTCCTTCGGGTTATACGTTTTGTAAAACCGAGGAAAACGCAATTGTAAGCTGGCTAACATCTGCCCTTTGTGAAGTAATACCGGCCTAATATTATATGCCGATTGATAGAGTTGTGTAGAGTCCTGCTGTTTGCTCGACTGCTCTGCTGATTGGGCTTTTGCCAACCTTCCATATCCCATTATAAGGAATAGTGTTAATAC
>WGCS01000095.1 GCA_015493685.1 Bacteroidales bacterium | reverse complement strand
GCTTAATGTTGAATATCATAATTTAATAAATCTAATACACTCTATTTCAGGTGTTTGATAAATTGATATTTGTATTGTTATTGGACAGTAATTTTTAAAAAAATAGTTGTTGTAGCAAAAAGTGAAAAAACTATTTTTGGCGAAGAATTTATAAGGCAAAGAGATCTTTTTGATAATATTATTAGCAATAAGATATAAACAATATTCATATAACTAACTATAAACCAATGGATTTACAACAAAAATTTGAGGCCTCGGTGGCCAATTCAAAACAACTATCAGAAAAACCTTCCAATGATATCTTGCTTAAGATTTATAGCTTGTATAAGCAAGCTACTCAAGGTGATGTAATAGGTGATCGGCCCGGTGGCTTCGATTTTAAGGCGATGGCCAAATACGATGCTTGGGCTAAGCTGAAAGGAAAAGGAAAAGAAGAATGTATGCAAGAGTATGTTGCTCTTATCGATTCTTTAAGTTAATGTGCGAAGGCCCAAAGAAGATTATTTTCTTTGGGCTTTTGTATAAAAAATAATTCTTTTATCTAATGCAGGAATTTCTTTTATTGAAGGGATTCCTGTTTTTTGTATTCTGCCCATTTTACCGAGAATTAAGTTGGCTTTTTCTTAAATCTGTATTGTTAATAAACAAGAAAAATTGACATTAAAGAAAAGCGATTTTACAGATACTTTCGCTTTTATAGCATTAATTTTTTATTAATACATTAATCATTTGAAAAACGCAATTTTATATATAATAGTTTCCTTCCTGGTTTTATCTTTACATGCTCAAAAACCGCTTGCAAAAGCAAAGCCTTTAGAAGATTATTACTTAAACTTTTGGCAACAAAATCTGGACACTTTATGTCGTTATGCTAAAATAAGTAGAAGAAATTCCAAGCCATTACCAACAGCTAAGGGTGTTGTTATACCGACTAAGAATTATCAAGAGTTTATGGGCCAACTCAATATTGATATGCCATTGCATTATGATGCCAGAGTGGGAGAGATACTTTCTTATTACATCAGCGATGGAAAAAAAACAGCTTTTGCATTGGGCTATTCCAATTCTTTGGAGAATAAATTCACCAAAGAACTAAAGAAACAGAATTTACCGCTATGTTTGAAATATTTACCATTGGCACTAACTGCAATGAACGATAAAGCTATTGGAGCTACGGGAGCTGCAGGCCTTTGGCAGTTGAGATATTCTACGGCGCGAAGAGAAGGATTAGACATTGACTCTTATGTTGATGAACGTAGAAATATTGATAAATCAACAGTAGCAGCACTTAAGGAAATAAAACAGCTTTATCGTTTATATCAGGACTGGAATTTAGCCTTGGGAGCTTATGCATGTGGGCCAAGTAATGTCAATAAAACCATTCGCAGGATGGATAATCAACGTGATTATTATGACTTGTATCCTGACTTGCCGGCCTTTGGGCGAGATATTGTACCGGCACTTCTTGCCGCTGCTATTTTGAGCCAGAATCATAAGGATTTTGGAATTAAAATTCCTTCTGTTGATTTTAATATAGCAGTAGATACCTTGGAAGTATCACAGCGACTGCATTTTGTGCAACTTAATAAAGTGCTTCATATAAATATTGACACTTTACGATTTTTAAATCCTCAATATAAGCACGATATTGTACCTGCTGTTAATCAGGTCTATACTATTCTTCTACCCAAGGGAAAGCTGAATGAATTTAATGCCTTGGAGGATTCGATATATCATTTTCAAGATTCGCTGCTTTTTGAATTAAAACGGCCGATGATATTGCCTCCTCCATCAAAAACACGTCGTTTTGCAAGGTATGAACCTGAACGTATCCCTGATGGTAGTGCCCTGGTTTATTATCATATTAAATCGGGTGATAATCTAGGTTTTGTCGCCACCTGGTATGACGTAAAATCCAGTCAAATAGAGGATTGGAACAATGTATATGATCCGCGTAGATTACAAATAGGTAAGCGGTTGAAGATATATGTGCCCGAGGAAAAAGAAGCGTATTATAAGAAAGTTGATAAAATGAGTTTCGCAGCTAAGCAAAAGCGAGAAGGGAAAACAGTAAGTAATAATTCAGCTTCTCACAAAGTTAAGAAACTTATCCCTCTTGGTAAGAACTGGTTTTATCATACGGTACGGCAAGGGGAGTCGCCTTATTTAATTGCGAAAAAATATCCGGGAGTAAGTGCCGATGATATTTTGCGATGGAATAAAATCACTAATCCAAGAAATATTAGGGCAGGGCAAAAACTCAAAATAAAGAAACAATGATTCGTCCTTTAAAAACGCTTTGGTTTTTTCTTGTGGTGGGAATGGCATTGGGACTGATGTCGATAGTGCTTCCTCCGGACGGAATACAAGTTGCCGGTTTTACCATCCATTTGCCAACATTGGAATCCTATTTGGTAAAAGATACCACCTCTTATGCTGACATCACTGATTTAATAAAAAACAGTGAAGATATTGATTCCTTACCTGATATTACAAAAGTGGTTCCTAAGGAAAAGTTTACGATTCATGGAATAGAAAAAATTGATCCAAAAGATACCCTTAAAGCCCAGGCCGGAGAATTGGCCAAGAGTATTTATCGAATTAAATTTCCCAAGGGTGGAAGGAAAGAGCTTCTGAATTTTTTCAAGAAATTAAAAACGAAGAATAGTGTTCGTGTGATGCATTATGGCGATTCTCAGTTGGAGGGAGATAGGATTACAAATTACATTAGAAATAAATTGCAGAAGAAATATGGAGGTAGTGGTCCGGGTTTAATACCAGCCTTGCAGCCTTACGATTCTTATGCTAGTATTATTCAAAGTGATGAGGGTAATTGGCTTCGGTTTCCAATATTTGGAAAAGTTAATCCCCGGGTTCAACATAATAAGTATGGTCCTTTGGCTGCTTTTTCCCGATTTGCTCCACTTATGCCCGATAGTTTATATACCGATAGTATAATATATCATGCAGCCATTACTATTAAAGAATCGAAGGTGAGTTATAATAGTGTACGAAATTTTCAGAAGATATCGGTATTTTATGGAAATGCCAGACGACCGGTGGAAATAAAAATTGAAGAAAAAGGGAAGCTTGTAACAACAGATACTTTGTTGGTAAATACCGATTTCTCTGTTTTTCAATATGTGTTGGCAGAACCTACAAAAGAGGTGCGGATAGAATTTACCGGGGCTGACAGTCCCGATATATATGGCATTAGTTTAGAGGCGGACTCGGGTGTTAGCGTTGACAATATTGCGTTGCGAGGCAGTTCGGGAACGTTTTTTCGCAAGATAGATTATGCTCAGTTGCAAAGGGCGTATAATGTTCTCGATGTGGACTTGTTTATAATGCAGTTTGGGGGTAATGTGATGCCTTATGTTAAGGACAGTGCCGATGTGATACGTTATGGCAAATGGTTTTACAGCCAATTGGCGACAGTCAGGAAAATGCATCCTCAGGCAGCAATGATTGTTATCGGTCCATCAGATATGTCGTACAAACAGGGAGGGAAATACGTTAGTTATCCATTGCTGCCATTGGTACGTAACGAATTGCAAAAAGCTGCTTTTAGGGCAGGTTGTGGTTACTGGGATATGTATGAAGCCATGGGCGGTTACAACTCAATGCCATCGTGGGTAAGGGCGAAACCATCGTTGGCAGGGGCCGATTATACTCATTTTACCCCTCGTGGAGCTAAGCTTATTGCCAATATGTTTTATAATGCACTTATGGTTGAATCAATAAGAAAATGATAAAGACAATAAAGAAATATTACTCCTTTTTTATATCGCTGGGATTGGTTATTATTTCCATTTCAGCAAAAGCACAATATACCCAATATCCTTTTGCAATAAGTTATTATCAGATTGTTAACTACGATAGTAATAAGCTTAAATTTCCTGAAGGAAGAGCCAATTTCACCATTTTTTATCAAAAGTTAAATAAACTTATCGAAGAAGGTAATTCTCAATTAAATATAGTGCAGTATGGAGGGTCTCATATCCAAGCTGATATTTTTTCCGGTGAATGTAGAACCCGGTTTCAGTCTTTTGAAGGAGGTTTAAATGCCGGACGGGGATTTGTATATCCATACCGTTTGGCCCATACTAATACTCCTTTTGGTTATTATTTTAGATATAAGGGAAACTGGAAAACTTGCAGAAATGTTGAGCGAAAGAAAAGCTGTAGTTTGGGAATGGCAGGCATTAGCTCAATCACTAAAGACAGCCTTAGTTCGCTTACCTTACTCATTGAGCCCGATAACGATTTAGATTATTCATTTAATAGAATTAGAATTTATCATAGCATTGACACTATGTCTTATGCCATTCGTATTGATAGTCAGATGGTGGACTCTCAAAAGACATTTATTAACTTGGGATATACCGAGTTTTATTTGAATCATCTTGTGGATAGTTTAACAATAGACTTTTATAAAGCTAATGATAAACAGAAATATTTTCAATTATTCGGTTTTGATATTACCAATGGAGATCCCGGAATTGTATATCATAATCTAGGTATTAATGGTGCGGCAACAACTTCGTTTCTCCGTTGCAATAGAATGCAGGAGGAATTGAAAAGTGTTCATCCTGATTTGGTGATATTTGGTATTGGAATTAATGATGCTTATGGAAGAAATTTCAGCCAGACTAGATTTGAACATAATTATGATTCTTTGGTAGGGCGTGTGTTGGCAGCAAATCCAGAGGCAGCAATAATTTTTGCCACAAATAATGATAGTTATATCCACCGTCGTTTTCTCAATAGAAATGGATTAAAGGTGGAAGAAAGTATGTATCGCTTGGCGAAAAAATATCATGCAGCAGTATGGGATATGTTTGAAATAATGGGAGGCCTTAACTCTATTGTCGTATGGCAAAAAGACTATCTGGCCCGACGTGATAGAGTACATTTTACCCGTACAGGATATATTCTATTGGGAAATCTGCTTTTCGATGCGATTATTAAAGATTATGGGAATTATCTGCAAGAAAACGGAGGAGGACAGAGGGCATTGAATGCTTCTGGTACTTTTTTGAAACGGCGAGAAACTAATTGAGATTAATGAATAGACGATAATATATGGAATTATTGGATTACATACGTGAGGTATTTCTTTACCACCCCGATAAGCCACTGATATTTACCCGATTTTATTTCTGGGTATTTCTGGCGTTGGTGCTATTGATATATTCTTTGGTATATAAGAATAAAAACAGGAGTGTCAGGGCGGCATACTTATTTGCAGTAAGTTTATTCTTTTATTACAAATCCAGTGGAATATTCTTTTTTATCCTGCTGTTCTCAACGGTAACAGATTATTATATTGGCAAGTGGGTATATCAATCCAAGAAATTACTCCATAAGCGATTATTGATAACGGCAAGTATTACAATCAATTTGTCATTATTGGTATTTTTCAAATATTCGTACTTTTTTACCGAAAGCATTAATCAGATGTTTCATACTCATCTAGAGGTAGTTAATTATTTATCTCTTTGGATGAATGCGGCCACAGGAACTCATTTTAGGGTTGATGAAATTCTCCTTCCTGTTGGTATCTCCTTTTATACTTTTCAGACGATCAGTTATTCGGTGGATGTATATCGTGGTGATGTAAAACCGGTGAATAACCTTATTGATTTTGGTTTTTATGTAAGCTTTTTCCCCCAATTAGTAGCCGGTCCTATTGTGCGTGCTTCGCAATTTATTCCTCAAATGTATAAGGATTATCATTTGAGTCGTGAACAATTTGGCTTAGCTATATTTTGGATAATGAAAGGCTTGGTAAAGAAGATATTTATTGGCGATTATATTGCTGTTAACTTTATTGATAGGGTATTTTCATCGCCATTGCATTATTCAGGATTCGAAAATTTGATGGCATTATTTGGTTATTCATTACAAGTGTATGCTGATTTTTCCGGCTATACCGATATGGCTATTGGAGTAGCTTTATTATTGGGTTTTCGATTGCCCAAGAATTTCGATTCTCCTTATAAGGCACAGAGTGTGGGCAATTTTTGGCGTAGGTGGCATATTTCGTTATCTACATGGCTGAAAGATTATTTATATATTCCGATGGGTGGAAATAGGGGAGGCTCCTTGTTTAGCTATATTATGTTGACGATAATCTTGCTGTTTATTACTCTGCTGATAGGAATATGGTGGATATTTTTCGTCTTTTTGGTTTTAGGTTTTCTCTTTAGCTTTTTTATGCGTCGTTCTGCTGCCTTTAGAAAGAGTGTAAATACTAATATCAATCTTATGCTTACTATGCTGTTGGGAGGACTGTGGCATGGGGCTAGTTGGCAGTTTATTATCTGGGGTGGATTAAATGGTATTGGCCTGGTGGTTTATAAGTTTTGGCGCAAAATAAGTCCGTGGGAACATTCTACAACACGCTTGGCAGTGGTTTGGAAAATTGCCATTACCTTTAGTTTTATTACTTTCACAAGAATTTTTTTCCGTTCCTCTTCAATGGAGGTGATTAATGGAATGATGCATCAGATAGGACAACTTTTCCCTGCGTATGGTGATTTTAAATTACTGTTTAATCATTTAGGAAGTCCTGTTTTTATTAAGCAATGGAGTTTGGTGCCGCAGATTTTGGTGGCTTATAAATGGGTGTTTGTGGTGATGTTGATAGGGTATGTTTTTCATTGGCTTTCCTATGATATTAAGGCTCGATACCGACGGTGGTTTATTGGTTTAAACTTTTATATGCAGGCTGTGATATTTACTTTAGTGGTATTTATTGTTTATCAGAGCATTGATAGTTCTATGCAGACCTTTATTTATTTCCAGTTTTAGTATGTATCCGGCTTTGTACAATTTATCTCGGATTTAAGATTCGCTTTGGGATTTTACCGAGTGTTGCTTTTGATGAGGGGCAAAAAAATAGTTTAAGGAGAACAGTAGCGTAAAATAACAAAAGGTGATCATTTCTGACCACCTTTTATTGGGTTTCTGTAAAAAAACTTACATCGAATTTAAGTTAATCTATTTTCCTGTTTACTATAATGGAATATTACCATGTTTTTTAGCAGGGCTTTGTTCGCTTTTGTTTTTAGTCATATCGAGAGCTTCAATTAATCTTTTTCGTGTATTACGAGGGAGAATAATTTCGTCAATATAACCCATTTCAGCAGCTTTATATGGATTAGCAAAAGCAGCTTTATACTCCTGAACTTTATTTGCCAGCTCTTCACCTTCGAGATTACGATAGAGAATATTTACAGCTCCATCGGCACCCATAACGGCAATTTCAGCCGAAGGATAAGCAAAGTTAATGTCTGCTCCAATATGTTTAGAGTTCATCACATCATAGGCTCCACCATAAGCTTTCCGTGTTATCAAGGTAATTTTAGGTACGGTAGCTTCTGAGAAAGCATACAATAGTTTAGCTCCATGTTTGATGATTCCTCCATATTCCTGTACTGTTCCGGGTAAGAAACCGGGCACATCAACAAGGGTGATTAAAGGAATATTAAAGGCATCACAGAAACGAACAAATCGAGCTGCTTTAATGCTTGAGTTGATGTCCAATACTCCTGCAAAATGGGCCGGTTGATTGGCTACAAATCCTACGGTACGGCCATCCATTCTGCCATAACCTATAACAATATTTTGAGCAAAATGCTCTTGCACTTCATAGAAGTATCCATTATCAACAACAGAAGTGATAAGCTCTTTAATATCGTAGGGCTTATTGGGGTCGGCAGGAACTAAATCGTCTAATTTATCGTCGGTACGGTCTATGGGGTCATCGTTTTTCACCATGGGTGCTGCATCCATATTATTGGAAGGCAAGAATGATAGTAATTCACGGATAGACATTATGCTTGATTCATCATCTTCAGACATAAAATGGGCAACGCCACTTTTTGTATTATGAGTAATTGCTCCTCCCAGTTCTTTTTTAGTAACCTCTTCATTGGTAACAGATTTCACCACATCAGGGCCTGTAACAAACATATAGCTGCTGTCTTTCACCATAAATATAAAGTCAGTAAGGGCAGGAGAATATACTGCCCCACCGGCACATGGTCCCAAAATAGCTGATATTTGGGGTACTACTCCTGAGGCTTTAGTATTCAACCAAAAAATATCGGCATAGCCAGCCAAACTTTGTACTCCCTCTTGAATACGAGCTCCTCCTGAATCGTTGAGGCCTATAATGGGGGCGCCGTTTTTCATGGCTAATTTGGTAACTTTAATAATTTTATCGGCATTAGTACGGCTTAAAGAGCCACCAAAAACAGTAAAATCCTGTGCGTAAACGTAGATTAATCGCCCATCTACTTTCCCGTAGCCACTGACTACTCCATCACCGGGAAATACTGTTTTGTCCATCTCAAAATCTTTGGTGCGATGAACAACAAATTTATCGAATTCAACAAAAGTACCCGGATCGAGTAATACATCTATTCTTTCGCGTGCTGTTAAACGACCGGCAGCATGCTGTTTTTCAATACGCTTAATGCCTCCGCCTAGTTCTGCATTTTTGCTCCTTTCTTCAAAGGCTTTATATTTTTCTTGGTTTGTCATAATTTAATCTTTTAAAATAATATGATTTATTCTACTATTACCAGTGGTTGATTCGAGTCGATATTGTCTCCTTCGCTAACACATACCTCAATAATTTTTCTATCCTGTTTTACTTTATACTCGCTTTCCATTTTCATGGCAGAGATAATAATAACGACAGCTCCTGCTTTTACTTCGTCACCTTCGGCCACTAATATTTTCACTACTTTTCCCGGCATTGGTGATGAAATGGCATTGTCGTCTTCTCCTCCACTTCCATTGCCTCTCGACATTTGGTATTTGGCTTCAGCATCAATAACTTGTGTTTCAATGTTATCCATGCCAATATTTACAGCATAATGTTTGGCTTTGTTGCCTGCTTGTACTTCAACATCTACGGATTTGTTGTTGTGGAGGATGGAATAGATATTAGGCTCAACGTTAAGCGCATCTATTTCGTAAGTTTGGTTGTCGATAGAAATCTTCACGCTGTTTTCATTGCGCTCCAATAGTTCTACTTCGGCCACCCGTTCTCCTATTTTTATATCAACTTTCATCTGTTTCATTTGTTTGAAATTTATTAATTTTGTGATATCTGATTAGCTATCAGCAGATTCAATGGGTTTAATAATGGTTTTATTTGGGCTTTTCTGTATTGGAATAAAATGGGCTTTATTCATTTTATTTCCTTTAAAATAGTGCCATATTAAACATTGATAAACTTTTCTGTTGCTTGTTTTGCTTCTTTCAGATTATCGATTTATTAGGATTAACTAGTATAAACGCATTACACCTCGTCGTTTACCAAAGGCTTTCCACTCGTTTTCTGTACAATTAGCGTCTTCTTTATTTGAGTTGGTTCCAATACCTGTTTTATCAATAAATGCTAAAAAGGTGGCTGCGATAGCCATATCTTCCACTTCAGAATCAATTTCTCTTTCGGCCATAAGGAAGTCTTCGTTTTTAGCGATAAAGTTGGTGTTGTAACCGCCCTTGGCAAAGTCTTCGGATTCCATAATACGACTAAGAAAACTAATATTTGTTTTAATGCCGCTCAATTTATAGCTGTAAAGAGCTCTTTTCATACGGTCGATAGCCTCATCTCTGTTGGCTCCCCAAACTATTAATTTCGAAATCATTGGGTCGTAATGAATGGGAATAGTATAGCCACTATATACATAGCCGTCATGGCGAATGCCCGGGCCCAAGGGTTCAGATATATTCTGTATCAATCCCGGACTTGGCATAAAATTGCTATATGGATCCTCGGCATATACTCTGGCTTCAATAGCGTGTCCCTGCTGGTGGAGGTCTTCTTGTTTAAAAGGAATTTCCTTTCCATCAGCAACTTCTATTTGTGCTCTAACCAAGTCTATTCCGGTTACCTGCTCGGTTATAGGATGCTCAACTTGCAATCGAGTGTTCATTTCGAGGAAGTAATAATTTAAATCATCATCTACCAGAAATTCTACCGTGCCGGCACCCACATAATTAACGGCTTTGGTGGCCATAACGGCTTGCTCTCCCATTTTAGCTTGTAACTCGGGTGTCATTATGGGAGAAGGAGTTTCTTCCACCACCTTTTGATGTCGGCGCTGAACGGAACATTCTCTCTCGAAAAGATGAACTGCATTTCCATGGGAGTCGCCAAGAATTTGAAATTCAATATGGTGTGGATTTTCAACGAATTTCTCTACATAAACAGTATCATCACCAAAGCCTGCCAGAGCTTCGCTTTTGGCCGCTCTCACACCCGGTATTATTTCCTCCTCGGTACGTACCAATCGCATCCCTTTTCCTCCGCCACCGGCAGAGGCTTTAATCATGACAGGAAGGCCTACTTCTTTTACAACACGAAGAGCATCTTCGTCGGAAACCAAGTTCTCTTTCGTCCCAGGAACTACGCTTACTCCTGCCTTTACCATCTTTTTACGAGCAGAAATTTTATCTCCCATAATAGAAATTACTTCAGAAGTGGGACCAATAAAAGTGATTCCTTCGTTTTTGCAACGGTCGGAGAATGTGGCATTCTCACTAAGAAAACCATAACCCGGGTGGATAGCATCAGCACCGGATTTTTTGGCTGCTTCAATAATATTATCAATTACTAAATAGCTTTCGGCAGATGCGGAAGGACCTATATAGTAGGCTTCGTCAGCCATGCGTACATGCTTCGAATTTCGATCGGCTTCGGAATATACCGCAACGCTTGTTATTCCCATTTCGCGACAGCTATGCATTACTCGAATAGCAATTTCGCCCCGATTGGCAACTAGAATCTTTTTAATCATAAAATGCTAATTTGATTTATAATAAAAGTCTGTGAATCTATATGAATAGAATGAATACTGATTCCATTGATGTAGATGTTTTTAATATCTGTGTACTAATAATGTCATTTATAATGTCTGAGATTAATCGTATGATACAATAAAACCTCCCCCTAATTTTAGAGGGTAAAAATAACAAGAATTCTATATTTCACAAACATAAAGTATTTGATGTATAGTTTGTTGTTTATCCGTTACTTATAGGTATATATATTAGGCGTGCGTACTATTTTTAAAATAAATAGTTATCTGTTTTATTCATTTTCTAAGAGAAAACATCAGTTTTTAAGGTGCTTTGATTTAAGTGCTCATACATTATGCCGGTGAGAATATTTATAGGAGAATTTGATTTTACTGATGGCTCAAAAAACGGTAATGCAATAAAGTTGCTGTGGTTTAGTTATTTATTTAAATCACATTTAACTAAATCTATTTACAAAATTATGAAAAACATATTATTAGTGGCATTAATAGTTGCAATGGCCACGATGCTAAGTTGTAGAAAAAAGGAAAATAAAAATGATGAGAAGACTGGAAATTATGTGCCAAAAGGTTATATCCAATTAAATGTTGGTAACTATTGGGTTTATCAGCATTATCGGGTAATGAGTAATGGTTCTGATTCTATTACATCAATGATTGACAGTGTGTTTATTAGTGGGACCATAGATTATAATGGGAAAACATTTTATAAGGTTGAAAATAATAAATGGATTCCTCAATTGATTTACTTACGTGATTCAGTGGGTAATTTAATTGATACCACCGGAGATATAATTATGTCAGAAAATAATTTTACGGACTCAATCTATACGGAAACAACAATGGCAGGAACTTCCATACTTTTTCATATTGCAACAAGGATGTATGATGATAATACTACAATAGTAACTCCAATAGATAGTTTTAATCATTGTATTGAAAGGCGGGATTATATAAAAGTTTACTATCAAAATCCTATTCCCAAAGCAATTACAGATGAGCAATATTATGCCAAGGGGGTGGGGCTTGTGGAGGGGAGTTATACCTATATCGGAGTTAATCAAAAATTTATTAGGAAACTGAAGAATTATCGGATAATCCATTAAGCCAATTCCTGTTACTTGCATTATCAACCTTCTGCTGTATGCGAATCCTTTCGTGAGTCTTCCTGCCGGTAGCTGTGGAATGTTACAAAGGCAGTAAATTAATTAAAGTCCTCAATAAAATGGAAAACCCATTTATTAATTTTAGAAAAATGCCATAAAAAGAAGACTGATGCTTATCAAGCTAACCACAAGAGTAGCCATAATAGCCATGGATACCAAATCGGGCCGGCAATTGTATTGTTTTGCAAACACAGCAGACAGAATGGCGGAAGGAAGCGCTGTTTCAATTAAGATAATCTGACTCATCATTGGGGTAAAACTATCATGGGAAGTTATTAATATTGCCAGCACGGGTTTTAAAATGAGCTTTAAAAATAGGGCTATAATAATAAAAACATAAGCTGTTTTTATTTGTTTAAACTCCAGAATCAGCCCGACAGTAAAAGTTACCATCAAAAAGTTTGCATTTCCTGCATATTTAAAAACATGTAATACCGTTCTGTAAATAGGATTACTTCTACTAATCCCGATAAAAGAAAAAACAATTCCAAGAGCTAACGCAATAAAGATTGGTGAAGTAAAGAACTGTTTGGCAAACTTAAAGATATCACCTCGATTAACATCTGAGTCGCCATAATACATGGCAATAAAAGGCCCCAAAATAAACAACAAAAAACCCACTCCAAACTCGCTAGTAATAACAGCTTCTTCAATTGCCATTTTGCTATGGGGAAATATCTGCTGTATAAGTGGATATCCCAACATACTCGTCATTCCAAATGCCGAAACTAAAATCAACGCACCGGTTTTACCTTTATCAAAGTTAAGTATTTTTGCAACAGTCCAGGCTATCATCATCATACAAAGTTCAATAGCAGCCATTGATGCTGCCATAATTAAATATTCAGGATTAAAGACTGTATTGGCAAGAGAATAGAATATCAGAGCAGGCAAGGTTATCTTTATTACAATCTTACTCAGTAATAAACTGTCATTCTTTTTTAACACATTAAACCGCTTCAGGACGGTAGCAATTGCAATTGTAATAAACATCACAATAACTCCTTCAAATAAACTCTCGCTAATAGGCATATTTTTGTTTTATGATATTTAAATTCTAAACATGAAGTTCCGTACCTAATAAAATCAACACTTATGGACAAGTAATTTTTTAAAAAAGCAGTATGATATTTAGGCTATTATACTAAATATCAGTATTTCTGTAGTGCCAATAACAATAAATACAATTATGCTACAGGACAAAGATATTACTAATATTAAAGAAATGGAAACTTTTTTTCAGAAATAAGGACAGATGTTGATTTTATCTCAAAACAATAGTGATTCTAAATAATTAGTCTTTGATATTCAGGTAGCTATACCGGTGTACGAAATCCCTTTGCGTTCCGGAATTATACTCCCGCCGCCTTTTGTATGGCTTTTAACAAAAAAACATTAATTTCACTGCATGAGTCGTAATTATAAACTCCGTAATCCTGAAGGAGTATATTTTGTAAGTTTTACTGGAACAATCCAAAAAGTAAACAAGTAAAAAAGGAATTGTTGAAAATGTTATTTGTATTGATTTATAGATATTTATATATTCTACGCGAAAGGATTCGCGCGGCAACGGGAGAAATTATTGAAAACGAAATGCGATTGTCAGAAATCGGTTTGTTTTTAAAACAGCAATTAGAAAATACACCTGCAATGTCGGGGAATATTATATTGGATGCCTATGCCATTATGCCTGACCATTTTCATTGTATTATTAT
>WGCS01000094.1 GCA_015493685.1 Bacteroidales bacterium | reverse complement strand
TTATTGCTAAAGAAACTAATGCTAAAGCTGAAGCTTTAAATCAAAATCTTCAACGTTTTATTATTACTAATTATGGTGCTAGAAATATTAAATTCTTTTTGTTCAGAATTAAAATCTATTTTTCCTAGCACATCAATTTAGGAATTAGCCGGTCTTTGTATAGGACCTTCTTTTTATCCATCGTACAAAATATCTTTTTAAAAAAACCAATGGCCATAACAGAAGAGCTATGGCCATAGATAATAAGGTAAGGTTCTACTTATTCAAGAATAAAACGAGAAGTAAGAACTTGCTGATTTGAGGTCAACTTAATAATATAAACTCCTTTGCTCCATGTTTCAAAATGCATAGTTTTATCAACCTTAAGGACATTGGAAATATTCTCGCTATGCATCAATTTGCCCATTGTGGAGTATATTTCTAATTTGTAATTCTGAGCACGTCGATTTTTACTTCTGATTTCCAAAATAAAATTACCCTTATTTGGATTAGGATAGAGTTGCATACTCAATTGTTTATTCCTTGAAGTAATAAAACCTGTATTACGAGCCATTCCACTATTGGCAGTATTTGATCTGGAATAATTATAATTAGTATTTGCTTTTGCCAATATAGAATCAGGATAACAGGGGTGTGGCGACATTACCTCAATTTGATAATACACATCTCCTGAAGGTGGATTTAAATCGGTATAAGAAGTAAGATTACTTTGTATTTGTGTTAACAACTGCATATTTGTACTATCGGAACTTCGATATATACGATATGAACCAAAATTAAAACCTTCATAATGGGTCCAAATAAGATTCCAAACACCGCCTAAACCGGCATTAACAGTAAGGTGTAAAGTCTTATGAATTGGACTTGGTGCAGTCTCCATACCACAAGTATCTACTGCTGTAATACGGTAACGATACGCCTGTTGTGCAGGATTGGAGTTAGTATCTTCAAACACACTTAAATCAGAAAATGGCTGACTTCCTATTAGGCTATACACCCCGGCAACATTCGATTCGCGATAGACTCTAAAACTATCAATTAAGTTATTTGCCTGACGTTCCCACACCACCCTATTATGATTAGTAGCTGTATCAACACCCACTATACAAATATTAGGTACTTGCAACAAGGAAGCATTAACAACATAAGGAGCTGATGCACTTTGACAGCCATTATTATCGGTAACGGTAACGATAAAGCTACCGGAATTTTTAACATAAATACTAGGTGCTGAACTCCCTGTATTCCACTGATAGTTTAAGAAAGAAGTGGAAACATACAACTCCATACTATCGTTACTACAGGGCTGTATTTGTCCATTCGATAATAGTGTCGGTGTAACCGTAGTTCGTTGCGTTAATGAAAATGGCTGTGAAAAAGTAGAACAACTAACATTAGAAACCATCAATTGATACAGACCTGTCAGCTTAGCATAATAAACCGAGTCGGAGGCTCCGGCAATAAGAATACCATCCTTAAGCCATTGATAATTGATTCCGGAAGTATGATCATGGGCAAAAAGTTTTACACTATCATTGGGACATACTTCATTACCTCCAATATTGCCAAAACCGGCATCCAATGAACAAGGATTGGCGCTACCACCACTACAACTTATGTAATCTGTTTTTACCAAAGTATCGAAACAGCCTGTACTAATATTCTGCGCTATAACACCAACAGTATAAGTTCCATCATACATATATTGATGGGCCGGATTAATATAAGTTGATGTATTTCCATCTCCAAAATTCCACATCCAATAATAATTATTTACATCTACCGTATGGTTTGTAAAATTAGTGTTGAACGGTGGAATATTAAAAGAAGTATGGTCTGCGCTAAAATCAATATTAAAGTTCGTTGTATTAACAACCACAGCCATTGTATCTGAAAGGTTTGAACAGCCTCTTGCATTATCCGTAACTCTAACCGTATAATTACCTGCGGAGGAAACCGTATTGATGGCAGCTGTTGAATTGGGGACACCATTTTTGAACCATTGGTAAGAATAATTACCACTATTTGCCGAAAGGCTCACACTTCCACCATCACAGAAGCTTGTACTTCCCAATGCCGTAATTAAAGCCGGTGTAGAATATATATTAATATTCTTCATTTTGGGATCCGAAGAACAACGATCGTCACTTACAACTAAACTAACCGTTTGAATACTGTCCATATTCCAGATAATATTAAAAGGGCCAAGACCGGAACCGGAAGCTATAATCCCAGCATCAAAGTTCCAATTATATACTGCATTGGCAGGAGCTGTTCCTAAAAAGCTAACAGCAACCATATCACCGCTACAAGCTTCTGCCGGCATATTAAAGTCAGCAATAATCTGAGGGCGTATATTTACAACGATAGTATCGGAAAAACCGGCACAGGCATTAGCAGGAGTAACCCGACAATAATATGCACCACTTTGATTTGCATTAAAATAGGGCAAAGTATCATTATTTAAAATCCCATTGGTATTAAACCACTGGTAAGAATAGCCTATTCCTGAGTTAGCAAACAAAGTAACACTATCACCATAGCAAGCATCCGTTGAACCAACGGAAGTAATCATAGCAATACTTGGCATTACATTTATCATTTTATAAACCGTATCACTGGAACAAGTATTTTCTGTGGTAACAAGACTTACAACCTTAAGCCCCGGGACATCCCAATCAATACTGTAAGGTCCTTGTCCTGAACCAGAAATAACATTAGCCCCATCAAAATCCCAACTCATAGTTGCATAATAATTTGAGGCTGTATAAACAACATCAGCAGTATCATTAATACAAATTGAGGCCGGAAGGCTAAATGCAGCATCAGGAACAGAATTAACAATTATGGATTCGGTAACGGAATTGGCACAACCAAAAGCATCCACATATTGATACGTCAATGGGAAACTACCTGCACCGGCTATTGAAGGATAGAAATTACCTTGGGCTACTGCAATACCTGAATAAACTCCTCCCGAAGGGGTACCTCCTTGAAGAGTAACAGGAGTAGAATTAGCACAAACATCTGACTGCGCATTCCATGATACACTTGGAATAGTATGTACTGCCGTATTTAATGTATCTGTAGCACTACAACCATTAGGAGCAGAATATAAATAGCTAAGAGTAACATTTCCTGCATTGGACTGTGAAGGATAGAAAATATCGCCAACAACACCGGAACCGGCAAAAATTCCTCCTCCCGGCACTGCAGATAAAATTATCGAGTCCGCATTACTACAATAGTCTGTATTTAGTATTGTGTTAAAGTGAACAGCAGGAGCAGAGTTAATATTTACTACAACAGTATCGGAATTACCACAACCATTGGCATCAACATAATGATACAGAATACTATCAACTCCCTGAGTTGCAAATTGAGGATATAATTTATCTCCCACTATTCCTTGCCCTATCAACACCCCTCCAATGGGCACAGCGTTAACAACAACTGCAGTATCATTAGCACAATAGGAAGAACTTAGTCCATTGATACTAACATTTGGAAGTGGATTAACAACAATATTCATAGTGTCAAAATTATGGGTATATACACAACCCATGGTATCAGATATTTCACTTATAATTAATTGAGTATTTACATTAAATAAGCGTTTAGAAATAGTGAAATTAGAATTTAAAAGCGAATCGTGAGAAAAGCCCTCATTAAACTGAATATTGTAATAGTAAGGAGGAGCTCCTGAAAATACAATTCCTACATCAACACTATCACCCATACATACTGATTGATTAGAGGTAATAAAACTTGCTGCTGGTTCGGGAAGAACAGTAATCCTAACAGTATCAGAAAACACTGAGCCATAACTATCTGAAACTGTTGCAACATATATACCGGATGTACTAACTACAATCATACTATCAGTAGAAATTACTCCCGGTGTTCCTAGTTTTTTCCATTCTTGATTATAACTATTTGGTTGATGAGTATTCAACTCCTGTGTACTACCACCACAGATAGTATATGAATCAGCCAAATTAAACGCTATAGAATTAAGGACACCAATATTATCGAGATACAAAAAGAAATTGGAAGTATGCGGTCCTTTAACCACAAATTTTACAAAAACATTTTTCCCGACTAAAGAAGAATTAGAATAGGTAATTCGATGATATCCGCTACCTGATATTTGCAAATCGCCTGCCGTAAAATCGCCTGCTATCTGCCATGTCTCTTTACAATCAGTTGAAGTATATACCACCAAAGTATCTCCTCCCAAGGAACTATTAATGTAATAGTCGAATACAAAAACCGATTTATTCGTAATTAATCCAAACGGATTATCACTCTCTAAAAAGTTATTATCTAATTGATAAGAAGGATCTCCATTTGCACTCTGAGATATAAAGGCTATGGCCTTCTTTTCACTTCCACCGGTTAATGGAAAATCCTGAATACTACAGCCACTAAAAGACCACCGCAGCGGATTGGTACTAAAGTTTTCGAGATATGGAATCCCAAATTTATCTTTCTTACCTATAAAAACGACGCTATCATTATCAGTAATAACTGTATCCCCAGCCATAAGTGTTTTTACAGAGATATGGTAAGTTCCGTAAGGGGCCGAACTAAAGGACCCTAAGAAAAGTGATTTAGACTGCATTGGTTGAATAGTATCGGCATACACTACACTATAACTATAAATAGTATCCGGTGTATTTATCTGAGCAGTAACAGGAATATTGCTTACCCCTTGCATTCCATAATTACCAATTTCAGCATATAACGAATCCTGAGTACACCCACAATCGCCACAACTCGATGAACCATATATATTTTTTATTCCTACATCAACGGCAGGTCTCTCCCAAAGGCGAATATTATCGATTCGTACAAAATCCTCATCATAACCGGGTTGATATACTTTTGTTACCGCCTCCAACGATAACTTAAAAGTAGTACCGGCATAGGCTGACAAATCAAATAATAAATTCTGATAACCATTTTCTACATTATCGGCACCCACTCGCCATACAGTATCACCTTGTAGACTTTTAGCATATACAGTATCATTAATCATTACCCTAAAGGCACAATTATAAATATTCCAACTACGCCTTTGTTTGAAATCAAAAGATAAATTTACATTACTCAATAATGAGGCATCTATCGTACAATTCATTAGTTTGGTAAGATATTGCTGATTTTGAAATATCTGTTCATTATTTTGGGGATTATTCCAATTATAATTGTATGTAGGACTACCATGAATCTCCAGTCCCCATGTATCGTTAACTCCAATGGCAGTATCTACACCTACATATAGGTCAGTACCGGTATTCTCATTGGTGATAAAACCATCTAACTTATGATCTTCAAAATTTTCAACAAAAGGAAATTTACTAATGGGACTCGCGTATGTCCAAGTTATTGTCAACGTATCATTAGCCTTATTACCATCCCCCATATAATCACAATACATCGTTATTTTATGATGGCCAACAATAGCTGCGTTAATAGTTTGTGTAAAGAAATAATCTACCGTTGTTTTAGGATTAATGGAAGCTACTGTTCCTTGAACCGGAGTTGCCCCATCATAGGAATAGAATACCGGTATATTTACCAAGGTGTCATCAGAATTATTAATTAGAGTTATTGCCACTTGAAAATTATTGGATAAATCGCATAAGTTACGAGTTCCAGCCCAATTTATAACTGCTACATCCTGAATATATTCAGAAAACCCCATATCAACATAATTGGGACTTCCTGCACCTGTATTGGCAACAGTAGGAATATCTACCCTTATATTACCGCCAATATCAAATTCAGGAGCCAGATTTGAGGTTCCTGCGTCAATACAAGGAGAATTAGAAGAGGTAACAGGGCCGCCGGAACCTTCTCCGTCTAATTGCACCAAAGGATCAGACGATATATTTCCATTGCTACCGGCAAATCCCGACTGCTGAACATCGGAATACGAAACATTAGCCCCTCCCCCATTGGAGCCATCGATATCATTTCCAATATTATTCCATAGAATACAGTTAACAACAGTAGAACTAACGCCTCTGTCATGAATTACTCCGTTATCAGTGGGGCCATAGGCCATGTTGCCAAAGAAATCACAATTGACAATTTTCGAAGTACTGCCACTACCCCAATTGTAGATTGCGGAGCCAAAATTTGCTGCTTTATTAAGATAAAAAAAACAATTGGAAATATACGGTGCAGCATCCCACATCCCTATTGCTCCTCCTCCATTGGCTGTAGAATCCGCTTCAAAAATACAATTGGTAATATTGATAGGGCTGTTGCAAAAATAAACAGCAATTCCTCCTGATTGTGATCCATAATTATTTTTGATAAAACAATTGGAAACAGTAACATTGGTCTTTTGGCCGATATATATTGCAGGCCCCATATTATTAATATTCGATTGGGAACCATTTGCATATCCCTTGGTAATCTTAAACCCATCAATATAACTTGAATCACTCATTACCACGACATTATATACATTATCTGTATCGGAAGTCGTATAATTATAATCACCGTACAACACACTTGAATTATTCATCACATCTCTAGACGACCATATATCACCCCCATTCTGTGAGGCATAGGGATCAAAGCTACCGAAAACAGAAACCTTTTTTGGAATAACAAAGGTAGCACTTCGCGGATCTGACGGAATTTGGTTATTAACATCTTTTGTTGGTATATAATTCCCTGTAGCAACAAATATACTATCACCAGGCATAGCTATTTCCAATGCCTGTTGCAAATCACTATACGCACTATTCCATGAGCTACCATCCGGAGTTCCATAACTCGATTGATTAACATAAATAATATGATGTGACGAGGTATTAGTTGCTGTTTGGCCATAAGTATTTGCAACAAATACTATACTGAAAATAAGCGATAATAACGTTATTCCCAACGAATTAAAAGTAAATTTTTTCATAAAGCATGCTATTTATTAATGGTAGTGTTCGCTATAGCTAACACTCTTTTATTTATACTATTTATTTAAACACAATACATATATAGCAGATATAAAATCTTGCTAATAGTTGTCTGTTAAAGTTACTAGCAATAACAACTTACAAATATATACTGATTTGAAAAATATAGCAAGTAAAAATACCTGTTTTACAATAAAATTATAAACCATTTAAAAGCAACTGTAATTGGGGATAAATCGGAAAGAAATGGTGATTCAATCTATAGTAAAAAACTCAATATTAGCACACTGAAAATAGAAAATAGAAAACTGAGTTTATAATTCCCACCCTGAGGCAAGAACATCAACAATATGAATAATCTTAATAGGCAAGTTATGTTTTTTAATATAAGCTTCGATATGCAATAGGCACGACAGCTCAGTACCAACAATATATTCAGCACCTGTAGCCAATGCATTTTCGACCTTACGTTGAGCCATAGAAGTAGATATTGCTTCATCTTTAACAGCAAACGTACCTCCAAAACCGCAACAAACATCACTTTCTTTCATTTCAACAATTTCGATATCTTTCACTTTACTCAAGAGAGTGCGTACTTCAGACGTCAAACCATATTCCCGTTTAGCGGAACAACTGTCGTGGATGGTAACTTTATGGGGGAAGCTAGCGCCTAAGTTAGTTACATTTAGGTGATTAACAAGAAAATCTGATATTTCGAAAATATTATTTTGGACTGCTTTAAAAGTATTATGTAAAGAGCTATTATTAAAGAGTTTAGGATAGTGATTTTTCACCATACTAATGCAAGAAGCACTAGGGCCCACAATGGGTCTTCCTGTATTAAAATCATTAATAAACTTTTCGCCCAGTTCACGAGCTTCATCCCAATAGCCACTGTTAAAGGCCATTTGACCACAACAAGTTTGTTTACTATTATAAAATACTTCGATATCCAATTTCTCCAATACTTTCACCAAGTTGAATCCCGTATCGGGATATAACTGATCAATAAAACAAGGGATAAATAATTCTACTTCCATTTTTACTAATTGGTTTTATATTGATAAGAAATTTTGGCGAGCTCACTATTCGCTTTTTCTATTTTTTCCTTAAGTTCCATTTTATAATTGATGAGCTTATCAAAAAGGATTTCATTTCCGGTAGCCATCATCTGCGCGGCTAAGATAGCAGCATTTAGCGCTCCATTGATAGCAACTGTTGCCACCGGAATACCGGGAGGCATTTGTACCATAGCCAACAGAGCATCCATTCCGTCTAAAGTAGCATTAATAGGAACACCAATAACGGGTAATGGAGTCATGGCAGCTATTACTCCCGGCAAATGAGCTGCCATTCCTGCACCAGCAATAATCACTTTAATCCCTCTACCGGCAGCATCATTCGCATATCGCTCCACTGCTTCAGGGGTTCTATGTGCTGATAAAGCATTCATTTCAAAAGGAATCTCCATTGTATTAAAAAAAACGGCTGCTTTTTCCATCACTTGTAGATCTGAAGTACTTCCCATAATAATACTCACCAATGCTGTCATAATGCTATTTTATTTAAGAAAAAACAAAAGTAATGAATTAGTCCAATGCACAAAGAAAAAAATCTACATCGCATAAATATAGCAAATAATAAAAAATCAATTAAAATCTAAAATCCACGAATAAATATTTTATCCACGAGTCATACAAATTTGCAGAAATGAAAAATATTCTGTACCAAAAGCTCATAAGCCCAATCTAAAAAGATAGATTCTTGTCAAAATCAAAACGGAAGAAATTTTTGAATCGGAATTAACTAATTCAAAAATTTATGACAACGCAGAGTTTGGCACCAAAGACCCTTTTTAGACCAGACTCACTCATAAAACGGTTTACTTCACAATCATAGTAACACAACTACCTTTTACCCTCTTAAATTAAGCTTATTGCAAGGAAACCTTGTGTACAAGAAAATACACTTATTAAGCTTTGGTATTTTACTAAGACCATCAACTACGAAAAAAATTCATTTTTCTTTTATTTCGGGCAATTACCAAACAAAAAAACGCAAAACCTCCCTTTTATTTCCGGGCAGTTTTGCGTTTAGATTAACGAACTCCTTGATGGAGTCATATAGTATTTACATTACTTATTTCCAGTAGTATTGAGCTCTGCTGCCCAATTGATGTTCTATTTCGAGCAAACGATTGTATTTTGCAATGCGTTCGCTCCGGCTAGCGGAACCGGTTTTTAGATGACCACCATCCATTGCCACGGCAAAATCGGCTAAGAAAGCATCTGAAGTTTCGCCGGAACGATGAGAGATAAAATAACGCCATCCTGCATCACGACACATCCGCACAGCATCAGCACTCTCGGTAAGAGTACCAATTTGATTTAATTTTATCAAAGACGAATTAGCTGCTTTTTCCTCAATTCCCCTCTCAATATATTTGGTATTAGTAACAAAAATATCATCGCCAACCACTTCAATCTTATCTCCTAGATCTGAGGTTATTTTCTTAAATCCTGCCCAGTCCTTTTCTGCCAAAGGATCTTCCCACAATACGATAGGATACTTAGAAACCCATTCTTCACAAAGAGAAATTATCTCATTAGAAGTCATACTCCCTGCACCTGACCATTTAAGATCATAATTATCTTTAAGCTGAGGAGAGAATGAATTAGCAGCACTATCAATTGCAATAGAAATATCTTTTCCCGGTTTATAACCTGCTTTTTCAATGGCTTCAATAATAATTTCGATGGCTTCCTCGTTGCTATTCAAATTGGGAGCAAAACCACCTTCATCACCAACACTGGTAGCAAAGCCTCTCGATTTAAGAATAGATTTCAAAGTGTGAAAGGTTTCTGCTACATACCTCAGCCCTTCTCTAAAAGTAGGAGCACCAATAGGTACCGCCATAAACTCCTGAAAGTCAACGCTATTATCCGCATGTTCTCCTCCATTAAGGATATTCATACAAGGAACGGGGATTCTTTTTGCATTAGCACCGCCAATATATTGATAAAGAGGAACTTGTGTTGATGCTGCAGCAGTTCTTGCTACGGCCATCGATACACCTAAAATAGCATTAGCCCCCAGATTGGACTTATTGGCTGTACCATCTAAATCAATCATTTTTTGATCGATTTCAGCTTGAAATGTAGCTTCCATTCCTATAAGCGCCGGACCAATAATCTCTTTTACATTCTTTACCGCCTGCAAAACACCTTTCCCTCCATAACGCTTTATATCATTATCTCTTAGTTCTACAGCTTCGTTTTCTCCCGTACTTGCCCCTGAAGGCACAGAAGCCGAAACGCGAGTTCCATCGTTTAATTCCACATAAGTTCTTACGGTTGGATTTCCTCTGGAATCTAATATTTCCAAAGCATCAATACTCTTAATTGAAGTTTTCATTTCTAATAAATTTTTAAGAAAAACGGCCATAGTTACCCACAACAGCTTCTTTTGGTTAAATTATTTTAGTAAAATTATTTCCATTAACTAGAACCCAAAAATAACTAAAAAACAAGCTTAATATCTCAGTTTGATTTAATAAGTGTTAAATTAACAAATCCTATTCAACCACGCAACAAAAGAGGCATTATATTCATTTAAAAACGTATGAAAACATAATTCCTCCTCAATTATGTAAAATTGTTTGTTACTTTTGCCAAATGGAAATAGTAGTAAGCGGGATTAGACCCACAGGAAATTTACATTTAGGTAATTATTTTGGTGCTGTAAAGAACTTTGTAAAAATGCAAGAGTCGCATCAGTGTTATTTTTTTATTGCGGATTATCATTCCTTAACCACCCATCCAACACCGGAGAACTTACATGGGAATGTGCGTGATGTATTGGTGGAATATTTAGCAACGGGATTAGACCCTGAAAAATCCACACTCTACATTCAAAGTGATGTACCGGAAATCACGGAGCTCTATTTATTACTCAATATGAATGCCTATGTGGGCGAGTTGCAGCGTGTAACATCTTTTAAAGATAAGGTACGCAAGCAACCCGACAATGTAAATGCCGGTTTACTCACCTATCCAACGCTAATGGCAGCAGATGTAATTATTCACAAAGCCACCAAGGTACCTGTAGGCAAAGATCAAGAGCAAAATTTGGAGATGATGCGCACCTTTGCCCGCCGTTTTAACAATATGTATAAAACAGAATTCTTTCCAATACCTTCTGCTTTTAATTTTGGCGAAAAGTTAATAAAGGTTCCCGGACTTGATGGAAGTGGTAAAATGGGAAAATCAGAAGGCGCAGCAAATGCTATATACTTACGTGAAGACCCAAAATCAATTCGTAAAAAAGTGATGCGTGCGGTTACTGATTCCGGTCCTACACAAATGAATCAAAAAAAGCCGGAACCCATTCAAAATCTTTTCGACCTTATGACTATTGTTTCTGCTGAAGACACTGTAGAGCATTTTGATGAATTATACAACAATTGTCAAATACGCTACGGCGATTTCAAAAAACAACTTGCAGAAGACATTATTCATTTTACCACACCAATTCGCGAACGTATTGAAGATATAAATGCCAATGAAGACTACTTGAGAAAAGTAGTAACAATGGGTTCAGAAAAAGCTCGCGAAAGTGCCATAAAGACCATGAAAGAAATAAGGGAGATAATAGGTTTTAGAAAATTCTAATAGCATTAATTATCTTTTCAATAACATACTTATTTAGCACTAAAATCTATCCATGATTGTCTTTGTTTCATGGAGAAATAAGTAGTTCATTTTCAACTTATAGTAGATTACAGGGAAAACTATATCCACTATTAACTGAAAAGGTAAAAAGATTAATACAAGCAACCAACATTAACCATAAACTATGAATATTATTATTGCCGGAGATGGAGAAATGGGAGCACATCTAGCCACTCTTCTTTCGGGAGAGAAGCATGATATCACCATGATTAACAGCAGTATAGAGATACTTGAAGATATTGACAACCATGCTGATATTCTAACAATAATGGGGAATGCCACTCATATTTCTACTCTTGTAAAAGCAAGAATAAACCGAGCTGACTTATTTATCTCGATGATGCATGTGGAAGATCCAAATATTGTAGCCTGTATTTTAGCCAAACGTTTAGGGGCAAAAAAATGTATTGCCAGAGTATCAAATATTGAAAATTTCAGGCCGGAGAATAAAAAATTATTCAAAGAAATGGGTATCGATAACTTGGTAAGTCCCGAACGGATTGCGGCCATAGAAATCGTAAATTTAATAAAACAAACTGCTGCTGATGAAGTATTTGAATTTTCAGAAGGAAAACTATCTCTCTTTAGTATTAAACTAGACAGTAGAGCCCATATCATCAATAAATCATTAAAAGAAATAGAAAAGGAACATGGCAAAATAGATTTTAGAGCTGTTGCCATCCACCGAAAAGGAAAAACCATTATTCCCAATGGTGATACCCGTTTTGTTTTGGGGGACATGGCTTACATCGTTACTAAGCCCGAAGGTATTGACCAAATAATGCAGATGGGAGGACGAATAAAAGAAAAACTTAAAAATATCATGGTTGTTGGTGGCGGACGAATAGGACGTAATGTTGCGCTAAGTTTTGAAGAAGAACTAAATATTAAATTAATAGAAATTGACAAAGACCGTTGTTTTGAGCTAAGTGATATACTTAACAATACACTTATTATTAATGGCGACTCCCGAGATTTAAGCTTACTGGAAGATGAAAATATCTCTGCCATGGATGCCTTTATTTCGGTAACAAGAGATTCTGAAACCAACATTCTCACTTGCCTATTGGCAAAAAAATATGGAGTAAAGAAAACCATCGCACTAATTGACAATATTGATTTTATTGAAGTGGCACAAAATATCGGCATCGATACTATTATCAATAAAAAACTAATTACAGCCAGCTATATTGAGAACTTTACTTTAGATGCTGATGTTGCCGCCATAAAATTACTTAGCGGTGTTGATGCTGATGTACTAGAACTTATTGCTCACGAAGGTTCCGCAATTACAAAACATAAAATCAGCAAACTTCATTTTCCCAAGAGTGCAATTATCGGAGGTATCATTCACAATCACGAAGCCTATATTGCAGATGGCGATAGTCAAATACAGGACGGAGACAAAGTCGTTGTATTTACACTTCCTTCTTCCATAAAGAAAGTAAGTCAACTATTTAACTAAAAAAAACAATGCTCGGAGCTAAAAACCTAAATCTAAAAGAAGTGTTTAGGGCACTTAGTGCTTTAATAATGGTAGAAGGTATTTTTATGCTATTTTCCATTCCTTTTTCCATTTATTATAATGAGGCCGACTTATATCCAATACTCTATTCAGCGGTGATTACATTTACTTTTGGAGGCATCATATTTTTACTTGTGTGGAGAAAGAACAAGAAAAGGGTAGGCCGCCGCGAAGCCTATCTAATTGTAAGTTTAGCATGGATAGTAATCTCACTTTTCGGAACGCTTCCATATTTGCTCAGCGGTACTATGGATACTTTTACCGATGCTTTCTTTGAAACCATGTCGGGTTTTACCACCACAGGATCATCGGTATTAAATGATATTGAAGCCGTATCAAAAGGAGTATTATTTTGGCGCAGCATGACACATTGGATTGGAGGAATGGGAATAATTGTTCTCACCTTAGCCATAATGCCAATACTGGGAGTAGGAGGTGTACAACTATTTGCTGCTGAGGCACCGGGGCCTACCACCGACAAACTCCACCCCACAATAACAGGAACAGCCAAACGACTTTGGATAATTTATATTGCCCTTACTTTTATCGAAACCATACTCCTAATGCTTGGTAATATGAGCCTGTTTGATGCACTCTGCCATGCCTTTGGCACCATGGCTACGGGAGGTTTTTCTACCAAGAATGCCAGTGCTGCTTATTTTGGGCCATACATACAATATGTCCTTATTCTATTTATGTTTCTGGCAGGAATGAATTTCTCCTTACATTATTTTCTTATTCACAGCAAGTGGAAAAAAATAGTTAAAAATGAAGAATTTCGTTTTTATGCTTTTGTTATTTTCTCTTCGGCAATACTTATCACCACATTTGTATTAATAAATTATGGTGGCGATATTGAACACGCTTTTCGCGCTTCACTCTTCCAAGTCGTCTCTATTGTTACCACCACCGGATTTGTCAGTGAGAATTATCTATTATGGCCAACATTTGCTTGGTTTATCTTAGTTGGCTTAATGTTCAGTGGTGGTAGCGCAGGTTCCACCGGAGGAGGAATAAAGATGATTCGCCATTGGTTACTATTCAAAACGGCCTCAATGCAATTGAAACGTTTGGTACACCCTCGCGCTTATATCACTACCCGATACAATGGCCATTCGGTAAAAGAAGACATTTTATTTAGCATTATGGCCTTTGTGCTCTTTTATTTTATTATTTTTGGCATAGGAACTTTTGCTATGGCAGCCATTGGACTCGATTTTCAAACAGCAATAGGAGCCACAATTTCCTCTCTTGGAAATATTGGCCCCGGGATTGGTCATGTGGGACCGGTAGATAACTTCTCATCTATTCCTGCCCTTGGAAAATGGATTCTTGCTTTTTTAATGATGCTTGGTCGCCTCGAACTTTTTACTGTTCTTGTTATATTATCACCAGGATTCTGGAAAAAATAAGCTTTCATAATGGAAAAATTATCAGTAGTAATAATCACCCTTAATGAGGAAAACAACATAACACGATGTATAAACAGCGTTAAAGATATTGCTGATGAAATCATCATTCTAGATTCATTTTCTACTGATAAGACCCCGCAATTATGTAAACAATTGGGTGTACAATTTCTACAACATGCTTTTGATGGCCACATCCAGCAGAAAAACAGAGCACTGCAACTTGCTAATAATGAATGGGTGCTTTCCCTTGACGCCGACGAAATTCCCGATGCAGTTTTATTGTCTAACATCAAAAAAGTACTAGAAAATCCATTGGCTGACGCATACTACTTTAATCGACTAACCAACTATCTGGGAAAATGGATTCATCACTCAGGATGGTATCCTGACAAAAAACTTCGCCTTTTAAAGAAATCAATGGGTCAATGGGCAGGAGCCAATCCCCATGATAAAATTGAGATGCAAAGCAAGGCTAAAGTTGAATATATCAGCGGCAATTTACTTCACTATTCATACTACAGCATTGAACAACACATTGCTCAAATCAATACATTTACCACCATTGGAGCAAAAGAAGCCTTTTTAAAAGGGCGCAAAGCCAATGCTCTTATTGCCACAGGCAAAGCCTTCTGGAAATTTATCCGCGATTACTTTTTTAAAGCTGGCTTTCTGGACGGATATTACGGTTACGTAATTTGCAGCCTCTCGGCCTGGGCTACCTTTACCAAATACCTGAAAATAAGAGAACTCCATAAAAATGACAAAAAGTAAAATGACTATTCTTTTAAGCCGTACCGACAGCATTGGTGATGTGATATTAAGTTTGCCAATGGCTGGAATCATCAAAGAAAAGTTCCCCAATTCGCGGGTGCTGTTTCTAGGCAAATCATATACAAAAGAGATTGTAGCCTGTTCAAAATATGTAGATAAATTTATCAATTGGACAGAACTAAAACAAAAGAAAGAAACCGAGCAAATAGCATCACTCAAAGCAGAGAATATAGATATATTTGTTCATGTTTTCCCCAACAAAGAGATAGCAAAAATTGCTAAGAAGGCAAAAATCAAAAGCCGTATTGGCACTTCACATCGTCCATATCACTACTTATATTGCAATCAGCTGGAATCTTTTTCAAGAAAAAATTCCACGCTTCATGAAGCCCAGCTAAATATATTACTTCTAAAGTCACTATCGATAACCTATTCCGGCGATTTCAAAGCACTGGAACGCTACTATGGCTTTGATAATATCGCTCCATTAGCACCTCACTGGAAAGCACTTCTGCATACTGATAAGCCAACTATTATTATACAAAGTAAGTCAAAGGGAAGTGCCCGGGAATGGGGTCTAACAAATTTTGCCTCACTAATTCAATTAGCCATAGCCAAAGGGGCAAGGGTATTTCTCACCGGCACCGAAGAAGAAGGACTTCTCTTTAGAAAAGAGCTTCTCTTTAAGCATCCCGATTTAATCGATATTAGCGGGCAAATGACCCTTAAAGAATTAGTCAGTTTTATTGCTCATGCTGATTTTTTGGTCGCTGCCAGCACAGGACCACTACATATTGCCGCTGCAACAGGCACTAAGGCCATTGGTATATATCCTCCCATTAAACCTATGGATCCGGGACGATGGGCTCCTATTGGCAAGAATACCAGCGTATTTGTATTGGACAAACCTCAGTGTACTGATTGTAAAGATGGCGGTATTTGTAATTGCATGCTGGCCATTAAAGCAGAAGATATCATAAAAGAAATTTATCTTTAGATTACAGATTACCAACATCAATCAATCCTATTCTTCCTTCAACCAAAAGGAAGCTGTTAAACTTTATCCGGCGAGTAAGGAAATTCCATATCTTTGCCATCCATAGTATAATATTGAATTATTTTTTTTATGAATTTACTCAGAACATTATTAATACTTGTCTTATTGTATTACGGTTTTAAGGTAATAACACGATATTTATTACCCTTTCTTGCAAAGCGTTGGGTTAACAAAGCTCAAGAACAATTTAGACAACAACAAGGAAATACCACCGATGCTGATGAGGCCAAGCGTCACGAAGGAGAAGTGAAAGTTGAGAGCAAAGTATCGGAAAAAGAGAATACAACTGACAAGGGTCAGCTGGGCGACTATATTGATTATGAAGAAATTAAAGATGACAACTAATATTATGAAGACAAAAATAAACTACAAAAGTTATCTTCCCTATCTAAGCGGTATTATTATTTTCTTCATTACCGTGCTACTTTACTTTGGCCCACTATGGAGTGGCAAACAAGTACGACAACATGATAACAAAACATTCTTGGGAATGAGTAAAGAGGTTGTGGACTATAGAAACTCCCACGATGGAAAAGAAGCTCTTTGGACTAATTCCATGTTTGGAGGCATGCCGGCTTATCAAATCTCAGTAGCAAAAAAAGAAAATGTATTGCGTTATATCGACAAGTATATTTTTCGACTTGATTTACCTCGGCCGGCAGACTATGCCTTTTTGTATATGCTCGGATTCTTCATTCTATTACTCGTTCTTGGAGTAGATCCTTGGTTAAGTATAATTGGGGCCTTGGCTTTTGGCTTTTCGTCCTATTTCTATATTATATTACAAGCCGGGCATAATTCCAAAGCCCATGCCATTGGCTATATGGCACCAACATTGGCATTTGTCATCTATACTTTTAAATCGCGTAAATACCTCTTTGGAGGTATTATGTTTAGTTTATTTATGGCATTAGAACTTTACTCAAACCACCCGCAAATAACTTATTACCTGATGTTTATTGTTCTTGCTTATGGTGCTGCAGAACTTTATGGTGCAATAAAGGAAAAACAGCTAATCCATTTTGCCAAAACAGTAGGCGTACTTACCCTTGGATTAATACTGGCCCTATTAGTTAATATGGATAACTATTGGACTACTTACGAATATTCACCCTATACTATTCGTGGAAAATCGGAACTTACTTTTAACAAACATACAAAATCCGGAGGTCTTGACAAGGATTATGCCACCCAATGGAGTTATGGATTAGGGGAAACTTTTACCCTTATGATTCCTAATATAAAGGGAGGAGCAAGTGTCCCAATCCAATCGTATGCCCCCGAAGCCTTAAAGAAAGCTAATCCACAATTTGCCCGTAATCTAGCCCAATTTGGCAGCTATTGGGGAAACCAGCCGATGACCAGCGGACCGGTTTATGCCGGAGCCATAGTTACATTTTTCTTTATCCTAGGCTTATTTATTGTGGAAGGGCGATTCAAATGGGCTCTTCTTGTGGTAACACTTATCAGTATATTCCTTTCATGGGGGCACAATTGGATGGCTTTCACCAATATCTTCTTCAATTATTTTCCAGAATATGATAAGTTTAGAACCGTTTCGATGATATTAGTTATCGCCGAACTAACCATGGTAGTACTTGCCTTTTTAGCACTGAACAAAATACTACAGAAGCCTAGTATCATAAAAGAGAAAGCCTTTGGCTTCTATTTTGCATTGGTATCAACAGCCGGTATTGCTCTTCTATTTTATCTTAGCCCACAGACTTTCTTTAGTTTTCTATCGGGAAGAGACCTTGCTCAGTTAGCTGATATTCAGCATCAATATCCACAACAAGCACAAATATACCAAGAACTCTTTAATAATCTTGCCGATGTAAGAATAGCAATTTTCAAGGCAGACAGCTTACGTAGTTTTATCTATATTATTCTTGCCGCAGTCCTAATTAAAGCATATTCCATTAAACCTTTCAATAAAGCAATTTTATTTCTAGGGTTGGGAGTACTTATCCTTTTCGATATGGTTGGAGTAGATCGCCGCTACTTAAACGATTCAAGCTATGAGCGTAAATCAACAGCACGCATTCCTTATCAAGCAACAGCTGCTGACATTAATATTGACAAGGACAAAGAACTTGATTATCGGGTATATAATACTACAGTAAGTCCATTTAATGACGCCTCTACCTCCTATTACCACAAGTCTATTGGCGGCTATCACGGTGCAAAATTACGTCGATATCAGGATATTATTGAGAATCATCTCTCTGTAGGAAATATGCAAGTTCTGGACATGCTCAATACAAAATATTTTATCGTTGGAGAAAGAGGTCATGCACCACAGGCTCAATTAAATCCGGGCAGATTGGGAAATGCTTGGTTTGTAAAAAGGATAGAATGGGTACCCAGTGCCGATCAGGAGATTATTCACCTCGGTAAAGTCATTAAACTAACGGCCATAGGTGATATTTCTAATCTAAGTGTTTATGGGCGACCTTTACATTCTACCGATACTATTTTGGCTACCAAAGCCCTTCATCTCAGCAACGGACAGAATATTAATTTAAGCCGACTTCCATTACAGAATAACACTAGCTATATAATTGGCAATGACCCAACAAATACTGATTCCAACTTTATTGATATCAGCCAATTACCGGGAGGAAAGTATTTGGCAAAAAAACAATTTAAAGCAAAGGTAATATTTGATTTTAACGCTAGAAACGTTGCCGTTATCAATGATAAATTCCGCTCTTATTTTAAAGGGAATAAATTTAATTATTTACCATCGGCACGTATAGCATTAGTAAAATATGAACCCAACTATTTAAAATATGTAAGCCATGCCAAAGCACCACAGTTAGCCGTATTTTCAGAAATATATTATGACAAAGGCTGGGATGTGTTTATCGATGGTAAACCGGCTAAATATATTCAGGCCGACTATATTCTAAGAAGCATGCTCATTCCTGCCGGCAATCATATTATTGAATGGAAATTTGAGCCAAAATCATATTACTACGGCAAAAGAATTACATTGGTTAGTTCCATTGTACTCCTATTGCTAGCTGTGGGAGCACTAATGTGTGCTTTTAAAAGCAAGCTTAAACCAAAAGATAAATAGCGAGGCAAAACCGGATATTAGTTTGAAAAAAGTATTAATAATTAGTTACTATTGGCCACCCAGTGGAGGAGCAGGAGTACAACGTTGGCTTAAGTTTGTAAAATACCTGCCTCAATTAGGATGGGAGCCCCATATTTATACTCCATCAAATCCGGAAGCACCGGCAATGGATAATAGTTTGGAGAAAGATATTCCCAAAGAAGCTATTATTATTAAGCGTCCAATAATTGAACCCTACAGTTTTTATAAAAGATTTACGGGCAAAAAGGGCAATGTAAATGCCGGTTTTCTATCTGAGGAAAAAGATTCGCGCAAGAAATTTACAGAAAAACTCTCTATTTGGGTGAGAGGAAATATTTTTATCCCTGATGCCAGGGTATTGTGGGTAAAACCTTCCATTAAATTTCTTTCAAATTATATTGAAAAGAATAATATTGGAATTATTATTTCCAGTGGGCCACCGCATTCCATGCATCTAATTGCTATGGCATTAAAAAAGAAGAAAAATTATCTCAAATGGATTGCCGACTTCCGTGACCCTTGGACCGATATTGACTTTTACACTGATCTTATGTTGAGCTCGTGGGCCGATAAAAAGCATCATCGTCTCGAAAAAGAAGTATTACAAACAGCAGATACCGTAATTAGCATTGGAGAAACTATGGCCAACGAACTTGCTAAAGTTAGAGGAAGCAAAGTAGAAGTTATCACCAATGGATATGATGAAGATGATTTTAACATCACACCAACTGTAAAGAACACCAACTTTAATATAGTACATGTAGGTTCTATCAACGAAGACAGGAATCACCAAATATTTTGGCAGGCAATACACGAATTAATCGCTGAGAACGAAGAATTTGCCCAAAGGGTAAAAGTACATTTGATTGGAAAACTCGACTATTCTGTTTATGCCAGCATCGAGAAATTCAACTTAGCAAACTATATTGAGATAACAAGCTATATTCCACACAACGAAATAGTTGCGCATCTATCCCAAGCTAACGTGCTCTATCTTCCACTAAATAACACCCCCAATACTAAGGGAATACTTTCGGGAAAGTTTTTTGAATATCTGGCAATGGACAAAGCAATTGTAGCCATTGGTAGTATTGATGGCGATGCAGCCAAGATAATGAGAAAAGTTGATGCCGGCATTATTGTAGATTTTCAAGATTTAGCCGGCTTCAAAAAAGCCTTAGGTAAAGAATTTGAACGCCGTAATTATCCATTCATAATAGATAATGAAAAACGAAAACAATATTCACGAAGAAAACTAAGCGAAAAACTTATCAAGTTATTTTAAGGCATACAATATTTCTCAGGTGCCAATTACTATTTTACATATATTTGCTTTATGCAAGCCCCACGATATTTACGGTCAGGCGACAAGGTTGCCATTATCTCCACTGCACGAAAAATCAGCGAAGAAGAGGTGCAGTCCGCAGTGGATAAATTTCAATCGTGGGGACTGGAAGTTATTAAAGGAAAATTTCTTCATGCCCAACATCATCAATTTGCAGGAACAGAAGAACAGCGAGCCTTCGACCTTCAGAAGATGCTCAACGACAGTTCCATAAGAGCAATATTCTGTGCACGTGGAGGCTATGGAACTGTTCAAATTATTGACAAAATTGATTGGTCCTCATTTCGAAGAAGGCCAAAATGGATTGTAGGCTATAGTGATATAACGGTACTTCACTCTCATATTAATCGCAATTGCGGTATAGAAACCATCCATGCTACGATGCCCATAAATTTCTCCGGCAATAGGATTGACGATAACAGTATATCATCTCTATATTCTGCTCTTTTTAAAGGTAAAAACAGCTATGAATTCCCATCGCATCCCTTCAATCGGGAAGGGATAGTTCAAGCTCCCATAGTAGGTGGAAATTTATCTATACTCTATTCGTTATTGGGTTCCAACTCTGATGTAAATACCGACAATAGCATACTATTTCTGGAAGATCTGGATGAATATTTATATCATATTGATAGAATGATGATGAATCTGGAACGCAATTCAAAATTTAAGCATATCAAGGCCTTGCTTATCGGCGGGATGAACGATATGAATGACAACACTATACCTTATGGGCAAAATGCTGAAGAGGTAATTCATCAAATAGCCTCCAAATACAAATTTCCCATAGCCTTTAATTTCCCTGCCGGGCATATTTCAGACAATAGGGCCATTATTTTAGGAAGAGATACTGTATTAGAAATAAACAAAGGCTCTTCCAGTTTCTTCCAATTATAGCTTCTTTCCATTGAAACAAAATTCAAAATATCTAATCATTGTAAATCCCAATGCAGGTAAACATCAAGCCAAGGCAAATTGGCCGGAAATATCGACTTTGCTTAAAGCAGAAAATATTGACTATGAAGTTATATTCACGCAATACCGGCA
This sequence comes from Bacteroidales bacterium, assembly GCA_015493685.1. Lineage (GTDB taxonomy): Bacteria > Bacteroidota > Bacteroidia > Bacteroidales > UBA1556 > UBA6267. The sequence goes on along the minus strand of WGCS01000094.1, from coordinate 9,577 downwards.
TCATGCGATAAAACTGGTAAAGAATAATATTGAACAAAAAGGATATATCAATATTATTGTCGTTGGAGGAGATGGAACAATCAACGAAGTAGTCAATGGAATTTTCAAGCAAGAGGTATTTGCCCCTGCAGAAATTACCCTAAGTGCCATCACCATAGGCACAGGTAACGATTGGGCTAAGATGTTTGACATTCCCAAGGATTATGCTTCGGCGATAAAAACCATTAAAAATGGGCATACTTATAAGCAAGATGTTGGCAAAGTTTATTTTCATGTAGGCCAAAGTAAGAAATGTAGATATTTTATTAATGCAGCAGGATTAGGATTTGACGCACTGGTAACCGACACAACAAATAGACAAAAAGAGAATGGTAAATCTTCTACCTTTAGTTACTTCTCAAATATGCTAAAGAGTCTGTATAAATACAAAGCTATGGAAGTACGCATCAAAGCAGGCAAAAGAGAAATTCATAACGGCATGCTGTTTACCCTAAGCTTAGCCATTGGCAAATATACCGGAGGTGGAATGCAGCAAACGCCCAATGCGATTTCTAATGATGGTTTATTTGACTTAATGCTGGTAGATAAAATTGCTAAAACGAAATTACTTCGCAAAGTTGGCAAACTATTTAATGGGAAAATAGATCATCTTAAAGAAGTCCAGTCTATTCAGACTAACAATTTACAAGTAGAATCGGATGCAAAATTGATGATTGAAATTGATGGAGAAAATATTGGTCATGGACCACTGGAGTTTGAAATAAGACAAGAAGCATTACAAATTATCATTCCATAAAAAAACCTAATTAATAGTTGGCAAACTTTTTGCTTTTTATACACTCATTGATACAATAACGACATCATAGCAGCAAAATGAATTATCAAAACTCCAACAGACATCAATTGCAACTACTTATTCTTATGTTTATCACTTTCGCCATTAATAGTAGTTTAGGAGGCGAAGCGATTACTCAAGAAGTAAGACCAAATTTTATTTCAGCAAATCTATTGAAAGCAGGAACGAAAGCCCCTTTATTTACACTTCGCAGTAGCACAAAATTAACAATCAGTTTAAATAAGTACAAAGGAAAAGTAATTCTTCTAGATTGGTGGTATATTGGCTGTTCGCCTTGTATTAAGGCCCATAAAGATTTAATGCTATTAAAGCAACAGTATGGTGATTCATTGGTAATACTAGGCATGAATCCTATCAATAGACATGGTCAAATTAATCGTTTTAAGCGAAAGCACAACTATACAGACACTGTACTTATGGCTACAAAAGAGGTTAAGAAAGCTTATAAAATTCGTGCATTTCCAACCATCTATCTTATTAATAAGGAAGGGTATATTTCATACTCGACTGCAGGTTATTACCAAAATCTAAGGGGAGAATTACAGTCAGCTATCCAGAAAGCACTTTGAGAAATTTAGTTACTTCTTTTCTTATAATCTTCTATATTGAGTTGATGCTGACAAAAGAAAAATTCGCTATTAATATTATTGGAACAAACGATAATAATTCTATTTTGTCTATAGTTGGTCACCAATTTACCAAACCATTCAATCCCTTTTTCATCAAGATTGGCCACAGGTTCATCAAGAAACAAAGCTTCAGACTCTGAAAGTATTGCCAAAGCCAGTTTCAAGCGTTGTTTCATTCCGGAAGAGAAATTCCTAACAATTTTCTCTCTAGCCTTTTGCAAATAACAAATCTCAATAAATTTATCCTTATCGATACCTTTATAAAAACTTTTGAAATTAAGATGAAAATCTATTACCTCACTTAAAGTAAATTCCTCCGGCAACTCCATATATGGCGCCGACAAGCTGATATATTTATAGATTTCATTTTCATCAATAATTCCATTTCCATCATAATAGCTTACCTTTCCCTTTGACGTCATCAAGGCAGTAGCAACTATTTGCAAGAGAGTGGATTTACCTGAGCCATTGGAGCCAAGAATAGCATAGGCCGAATTTTTTTGAAAAGAATACGAAAGGTTTCTAAAAACCCATTCATTAGCGTACCGCTTGGCTGTATTTTCCAGAACTATCTTTTCCAAAATAAAGTATTAGCTATTTTTGGTATAACCGCGCATAACACCCCTTTTGGAGTTAATAATAAAAGAAATTATTTCATCGCGCTCCGGCGTTGCCGGCAGTTCAGCTTCAATTACTGCAACAGCTTGAGAGACGTTATTTTTCTGCTGAAATAAGATACGATATATTGCTTGAATTTCATTAATTTTTTCAGAAGTAAAACCTCTTCTTCTAAGTCCAATGGAATTTATGCCAACATAGGAAACAGGTTCACGAGCAGCTTTTACAAATGGAGGCACATCTTTGCGTACCAACGAGCCACCGGAAATCATACTATGAGCCCCAATATTTACAAATTGGTGTACCGCAACCATGCCACCAATAATAGCATAATCCTCAATGGTAATATGACCTGCCAAGGTAGCTACATTAGCTAAGATACAGTTATTACCAACAATACAATCATGGGCAATATGTACATAAGCCATCAATAAATTATTATCACCTATACTAGTTTCCATATTTGCTTTTGTTCCCCTATTGATAGTAACAAACTCGCGAATAATATTATTATCGCCTATGCGAACAATGCTATCTTCGCCGTCAAATTTAAGATCTTGGGGGACGGCAGAAATTACAGCTCCGGGAAATATCTTATTATTTTTTCCGATACGAGCCCCTTCCATTATCGTAACATTGGATCCAATCCAAGTGCCTTCGCCTATTTCAACATTCTTATGAATAGTTACAAAAGGTTCAATAACAACAGTAGAAGCTATTTTTGCCTGTGGATGTACGTATGCTAATGGTTGATTCATATTATTAGTTTTTCTTTTTTACAATTTGTGCTAACATTTCGGCTTCCATAACAACTTTATCACCTACCCAAGCTTTACCGCCCATGTGACACAATCCTCTTCTAACAGGAGACAATAATTTCAAATCAAATACCAAGGTATCTCCAGGCACCACTTTATGTCTAAGACGCACATTGTCAATTTTGAGGAAATAAGTAATATAATTCTCCGGATCAGGCACCTGGCTCAATACCAATATTCCTCCACTCTGAGCCATTGCCTCAATTTGCAATACTGCAGGCATCACTGGCTCATCAGGAAAATGCCCAACAAAAAAGTTTTCATTCATGCTTACATTCTTCACTCCAATAACACGATCTTCGGTTACTTTCATAATTTTATCTACCAGTAAAAATGGATTACGGTGGGGAAGCATCTTCTTAATGTCTTCAATATTGAATTGAGGTTTCTGTGTTAAATCAATTTTAGGAGGACCTTGCCTATGATTCTTAATATGAGCACGAATAAGTTTCGCAAATTCCACATTGGTTTCGTGCCCGGGACGAACGGCAATTACTCGTCCTTTTATTTTCATTCCTATCAATGCCATATCACCTATTACATCCAATAACTTATGGCGTGCTGCCTCATTATCAAATTTAAGTTCAAGGTTATTTAGTATGCCTCTGCGCATCACTTTTACCTTTGGCTTATTAAACAAGCCTGCCAATCGAATTAGTTCTTTTTCAGAAACTTCCTTATTAACAAATACAATGGCATTACTCAAATCACCTCCTTTAATAAGGTTATGATCCAATAGGAACTCTAATTCATGTAAAAACACAAAAGTTCGACAAGGAGCTATTTCATTGGCAAAATCGGATAAATCATTAAGCTCTGCATTTTGAGTCCCCAATACTTTCGTATTATAATCTATCATGGTAGAGATCCTTCTTGTGCTATCAGGAATAATAGTCATCTCTGTTTTTCTCTCGTCATTTTTGTAGGTAATAACCTCGTCTAGTTCGAAATACTCTCTATCAGCTTCGAGACTTATCAGGCCTACTTTCTGCAATATTTCCACATAAAAAAAAGAGCTCCCATCGAGTATAGGTGCTTCTTCCTGATTCATTTCCACTATTACATTATCAATATTCAAGCCTACTAATGCCGCAAGTACATGTTCAATGGTTGTTACTCTTGCCCCTTTATATTCTAAGGTAGTTCCTCTGGAAGTATCTACTACATAATCGGCAAGTGCTTGGAATTCGGGCTGACCTTCCATGTCAACTCTTCGAAATACATATCCTGTATTTGCCTTAGCCGGCTTAAATATCAACTCAACATGTAATCCAGTATGTAAACCAATACCGGTAATGCTTACAGCTTCAGCTATGGTGGTTTGTTTTTCGCTCATTAAAATTCAAAATTGTTTAACAAAAAAATAATTGGCTTTTGAGATCAATCAATTCGGCAAAAGTAATAATAAATTTACGCCCTCCCATGAATAATTTTCCCTTACTAGACGTGCACAATTATATAAAGTTGCTTCGGTATTAATTGAATAATTGCGGAGAGATATAAAAGCAAGTATTAAGCCGATAATAGAATTGACAAATCACTTATTTACTTTGTTTTAAGTTGCTTTAATTCTTTCTCTAAATTTTTTATTTTCTCTGCCAAGGCAGGTAATTTTCTAAAATACACATAGGAATGCAGAAAAGGTTTATGGCTAAAAGAGGGCGCTCCCATTTCCACTGAATTGGGCTTCAATATATTTGCAGCCACACCCGACATTGCCGCTAATTTTACTCCATCCGCTATTACCAAATGGCCGGCGACTCCTACCTGTCCGCCAAACATGCAATTTTTACCAATTTTGGTAGAACCCGAAACACCACACATACTTGCCATCACCGTATTTTCTCCTATTTCTACATTATGGGCTATTTGTACTAAATTGTCGAGTTTTACACCTCGACGTATAATCGTTGACCCCATTGTTGCTCTATCAATAGTTGTATTGGCTCCAATATCTACTCTATCTTCCAGCACTACATTTCCTATCTGAGGCACTTTTCTGAAATCATCATCCTTTTGGGGCGCAAAGCCAAAACCATCAGAGCCTATAACAGCTCCGGCATGCAAAACACATTCGTTTCCTAATACACATTGATGCAGTATTTTTGCTCCCGGATAAATAAAGCAGTCATGTCCTATCTTAACATCATCGCCTATATATACCTGAGGATATATCTTCGTGCCATCACCTATTTGTACATTAGCACCAATATAGACATACTCACCAACATAAACACCTTTTCCTAGGCTAGCACTTGGATCAACAAAAGCCAACTTTGAAACACCGGTCTTTTGCTCCTGTCTTGATTTCTCATAGGCTTGCAAAATAGTTGCAAACGCACCATAAGCATCATCAACTTTTATTAAAGTAGTACTAAATTCTTTTTCGGGAACAAAGTCTTTGCCTACAATTACAACAGAAGCCTGAGTAGTATATAAATGATGATTGTATTTTGGATTGGATAAAAATGATAGCCCCCCTCTTTCTCCTTCTTCTATTTTGTTAAGTGTGTGTACTATAACATTGGCATCGCCTACTACTTCTCCATTTAATAAAGCAGCGATTTGTTGTGCTGAAAATTTCATTCTAGATGTTTAAATTTATTATGCTACAAAAATACAAAGAAATATTGTACTCAACGATAAGGCTAACTAATTATTACTAATTTCATCAAAAAAGTATAAAAGAACTACTTCAAAGAAAGAAATAATATAGCGTCTAATAAATCCGTTCAATATACTAATCACCCACAGATTGTTTAATTATGCCAAGTTATCCTACTGGCGCATAAATTCTTTTTCCTTAGTTATATTCCATAGCTGCAGCTCCCGATTATAGGAACATTTATGCGAAAAATTGAAGTTTATAAACTTCCAAAAATAATTTGAATTTATTTACGTCATCCGACAATCGAAATGGTATTATACACAAAAAGGAAGGACTTAACCAACGAACGGTCTCCAAACTAAATAAACGATTACGAAGAAGAATCTAAAGGAGATTTAATAGGGTAGTCTTTTTCATCAATACATTTCTTCGAATGACTATTTTCTAAAAAAAGTATCTCAACAGTTACTATCATTCTTAAAAAAATCCCCAAATAAATAAATAAATAAATAATTATTTGGGGATTTTTGTTCCTTTTTATTCCTTTTTATATCGAAATGGTCAAAATCAGTACCGTAGTCATCGTTATAATAAAATTCTAATTAGGCCTCTACTGTTTCTAATTTTTTCTTTATATGTAACAACATATCTTGTGTCATTTTGTCAAGGTTATATTCCGGTTTCCATCCCCACTCTTCTCTAGCTGCGCTATCATCAATAGTATTGGGCCACGTATCGGCAATTGCTTGTCTAAAATCAGGTTTATAGTCAATCTCAAATTCAGGAATATATTTTTTAATGGAATCTGCCATTTCTTTCACTGTAAAACTCATTGCTGCCAAATTAAAATCGGCGTGATGCTTTAACTGTGCTTTATCAGCTGTAAAAAGCTGAATTGTTGCCCTCAAACAATCAGGCATATACATCATTGGCAACATAGTATCGGCACTAACAAAAGAAGTATATTTTCCTTTTTTTATGGCCTCATAATATATTTCTACTGCATAATCTGTGGTGCCACCTCCCGGCATTGCCTCATGACTAATGATTCCAGGATAACGCAATCCTCTAATATCCATGCCATATTTTGCCACATAGTAGTCGCCCAGAAGTTCACCGGCAACCTTAGTGATGCCATACATGGTTTTAGGCCTCAAAACAGTCTCCTGTGGAGTATTATCGATGGGAGTTTCGGGACCAAAAGCAGCAATTGAACTTGGCGTTAGCACCCGTTTCACCTTTTGCTCACGAGCCACTTCAAGCACATTTATCAGCCCATTCATATTTACATTCCAGGCAAGCATAGGATGTTCTTCACCTACAGCTGAAAGAATAGCTGCTAAATTAACTATTCCATCAATACTATATTTATTAACTATTTGTTTGAGCTTTTCTTTATCCAGAATATCGAGGTGTTCAGAAGGTCCTCTTTCTGAAATTACCGGTGGGATATTTTTCAAGTCGGTGGCAATAACATGCTCGTCACCATATAGCTTACGTAACTCCATGGTTAATTCGGTACCTATTTGACCGGCACAGCCAATTACTAATATATTCTTCACTACGTCTCGTTTTTATAATTGAATAATATGTATCTACTCAGAGGAACAAAAGTAAACTTAATTCTATATATACCAAAATTAGAACAAGGGTAGTTTGTAATACTTTGTAATAATATATATCAATTTAAGCCTTTAAAAAAAGACCTTAACAATGGCAATTATTGTTAAGGTCTTTTTTTTGAAAGTTAGCGTATAATAAACTTCCTTTGTATATGATTTCCCCATTTATCACTAATTCGAATAAAGTATATTCCCTTTGCAATAGCATTGAATTTTATTTCTGAAAGCAATGGGCTATCATTCAATTGAAAAGGAATTAACTTACCCAATAAATCAATAACCTCCACTTGATCAATTGTAATATCCTTATGCTTAATGTACAAAGAATGATTCTGTTTTATTGGATTTGGATAAATATTAATAGAATATAATTTGTTATTTTCTTTAAATCCATTGGGTAAAGCATCAATAAAATCGACTTTAGTAATACTATCGGCCTCATTAGCTTTATAAGCAACCAACTTAACCGTATATCTACCAACGGCTATATAGGTATGTGAAGGACTGGCAATATGTGATGTATCACCGTCGCCAAAATCCCAAAAATAATTATCGGGGTTTCCTGAAGATTGATTATTAAACTGAACCACCAAAGGAATAGCTCCGGAAGTGGTTGTCGCACCGAAATCAGCGCTAATACTCGCAGGAATAAGGCCACTATTGGCACGGTTGGACCGACTGTAATTATAGTTTGTATTAGTCTTATAATTGTATGGTCTACAAATATATGGACTGACAATCTCTACCTGATAATACACATCCCCCGGAGGAGGATTAAGGTCTGTCCATGAGTTATTACTCCCTGCTACCGACCCAACATTCACCCAATTTAGTGAAGTATCAGCTCTCCAGATACGATAAGTCTGCACCGGGATTCCTTCATAGAAATTCCAAATCAAGTTCCAAGAAGCACCAGCTCCCTGATTTATTGATAGGTGCATTGTTTTATGATGCGCGCTCAACAATGTTTCGTTACCACAAGAATCGACCGAAGATATTTTATACGAATAGGCTTTTACAACAGGATTGGAGCCTACATCTACAAATACACCTGCAGAGTCGGCAGGAATAAAACCAATAGAATCGTAAACCCCGGTAACATTAGTTTCTGAGTATATATTATAACGCTCTATCGGCCCTTGAATATGTTTTTCAAAAACCACTAAGTTATGCCCTATCGAGTCATCAACAGTAACAAGGCAAATGGAGTCTGCCGGCAATATACCGATATGAACTGTTGCCGAGTCAGAAGCGGACAAATTGCCATCAGTCACCGTAACATAAAAGGTCTGGTTCGATTGCAATGGACCTGCTGTGGTTAAAGAGTCGGTAGTAGTACTCAAATAAGGCGACGGCGACCACATATAAGATAAACTTCCACTACCCGAATAGGAGGTATGAGCTATTAAGTTAGTATAGCCATTGCAATAAACAGTATCATCATTCACATGAACGGATAAATAAGCTCCGCCACTGGTAGTTCTAATAATTGTACCATTCTGACCAACGGCAAATACGGTATTACTATCCAAACAAGACACTCCATATAAATCGTTTGTTGTGGGTGAATTCTGAGCCACCCAATTAGTCCCGCCATCAATTGTTTTCAAAATGGTTCCTGAAGCACCCACAATATATCCATAATTTAAGTCATAAAAATCTATTGCCATCAAATCATTGGTAACTCCTGAACTAACCATTGACCATGATGAGCCACCATTGGTAGTTTTATAAATAGATCCCCCTTTCCCCACAGAAAAGGCCACATTAGCACTAAGATAATCAATATCATTGACAATACTTAAAGTAGTATATGGCTGCGAGTAATATGCTGCTGCTGATGTTGTTAACATTACGAATCCTTGCAATCCATTTTTATTACCACCAAAAACCCCAATGGAATCAGTAGCAAATTTAACCGCATTTATTTCATAAGTAACACTCCCACTGACCACTGGATTAGACCATGTTTGGCCATCAGTTGTTTTTAATATAGTGCCGGAAGACCCTACAGCATAACCTGTAGTGGACAATGGAAAATCAATTGCTTTTAAATTAGCTGTAGTTCCAGTATTTTGTGCTAGCCAAGTAAACCCATTGTTAGAATAATATACCTTACCCGAATCACCGGCCACCCATATTCCACTGGTCGTCACTGAAACGGCATTTAAAGCACTACTTGTTACTGCTGTTGTATTCCATAAATTACCACCATTGAGACTATAAATAAGGTCACCATGAGCATAGTTACCGCCAACACAAACGATATCCGTATCGTTTACCGCCAAAACATCATTTAAGTTATGAGAATAATTAGTAGTTAATACTTGCCAGCCACTCTGAGAGAATACACTACTATTCAATAGAATAGATAGCATTATGAAAGTAATTTTTTTCATGATAATAGCATCTTACTTGATTAATAT
>WGCS01000093.1 GCA_015493685.1 Bacteroidales bacterium | reverse complement strand
TGGTATATTGTCGACTGAAGATTCATTTGTTGGTATTGATAAAGAGCAACAAATGTGTTTTCTATAGTATTATATACTTAATCTTGATTAGGGTGCGAAATTAAAAAAAAAGAAATACAGAATATTGATTTTATGGAATTAAATAGGTTGTGCTATTCTTCCCAATAATTGGAATATTGGTTGATAAATATTGTATCTTTGTGAAAGTTTAGCAAGTTTTAGACTATACCTATTATCAATTCTAAAGAGTCTAAGTGATTTTACAAAGAAGATAAATTAGTTCTGGGTATGAGGTTTTATATAATAATTGGTTTTTAAAAGTGTTGTTTTATTATGAGAAAATATTTTATAGTCTTAATTATTTATGCTATTCCTTTATTGAGTTTTGGTCAAACTAATTTGCTAATAGATCATTTACGAGATTCGATTCGTTTTACAGCACAGCAGATGGTTAGTGCTCCTACCGATAGCCAGAGAATAATATATTCACAGCGTATCTCAAAGTATATTACTACCGTTATTAAGCAAAAACATTCCATTGAGGCTGGTATGGATTCTCTTCGATTGGTTAAAGTACTTACTTCTCCTAATAAATTTGTCAGGATATATACCTGGGCTATTCCATTGGCTAACGGAACATATAAATATAATGGAATTGCTCAAGTGTATGTAAAGAGGAAAAAGGAATACCGAACAATAATTATGCATGATAAAGGAGCTAATATTGGCAGGGCTTTTAATAAAAGTTTTAATGCGAATAAATGGTATGGGGCATATTATTACAAATTGATACAAACCAAAAGAGGTTCAAAATATTTCTATACTCTTTTGGGTTGGCGAGGAATTAACAAGACGATACAAAGTAAAGTGATAGAGGTACTTACGTTACGGTATAATGGCGATATGGTATTTGGTTATAATCTTTTTAAAATAAAAGGGTATAATTATTTTCATAAAACGCCATCAGTAAAAAGGCTAATTTATGTATATAGCTCTTTGGCTACCATGTATCTCAATTATGATATGCAGACCATAGTTTTGCAGTCGCATAAAAAAAAGAGAAGCCATAAGCGTAAAAAGAGTACTAATGTTGGGTTTATTGCGCAAGAGTACGGCTCGCAATATAAAAATAAAGTAAAGAGAATAAAGGATAAGCTTATAGTAATGGATCGATTGGTGCCATCTTCTCCGGAGGTTGTTGATTTTCACTCCTTTTATTTTCCTGAGTCAAATATTATTGATGCATTGCGTTTTGAAAAAAATATGTGGAAATATTATCCTGATATTGATGCCAGAAACAAAGCTAATCCCAATAATGGAAAAAAGAGAAAGATAGAATATGATCTCACTCCTTCAAAATAGTTCGATACTATGGTGGAAAGATATTTAGAGATATTAGGGAACGAGAGAGCCTTTTCAACTATTTTAATTGATCCACATCTCCCATTTCAATAAGCTCATTAAGAAGGGCATAAACAGTTAGCCCGGAGATTGTTTTAATGCCAAGTTTGGAGGTGATTTTTTTACGATGAGCAATGACTGTATGTTGGCTAATAAATAGTTTTTCTGCAATTTCGTGATTAGTAAGCCCCAATGCAACTTCTTTTAGAATGTCCTTCTCTCGCTTGCTGAGTGTTGATTCTGAGGAAGAAGTAATGGTATTGTTTTTGTCATGCTCTATGAAATTAGATAGGATTTTTAGAATGGTTTCCTCTTTATCCTGTAGTTTTAAATTGAATTCAAAATTGTACAGTTTGTTCAATTCCTTTTTATTAGTTTGTACCAATGCCCAACGCATTGTTTTGTTTGTTTTATAAAAAGTATTGGCTGAAATATCGTGTTCAAATTGATAATTGCTTACCAAGATGAGATCTAGTTCATTGGTATTAATAATGGTTTCAATATCGTGCCAATCGTCAGAGGCTACTAGCACATTAATGCCTCTCAATTTATTAAATATAAGCTGTAAGCCACGATTGATAATAAAAGATTCAGTAAAAATAACAATCTGAATATTCTGCATGATATTAGTACTTATTAATTGCTTTTTCCATAGCTTTTACCCGGGGGATAAGTACCTTGTTTTCCATATCAGAGTGGTCGTTGATATCATCTTCAAGATGGGCTAATTGTCCTAATATCTTAAAACAAATAATGTAGTTATCCTTTGGCTTTATATATTTTATTATCAGGCTCTTAATGTCGTAGAGTTTTTCTTCAATACTTTCGTGGTTACGCGCATATTCTTCAATAGTGAAGTTGTATTTTTCTTTAAAAGCTTTAATTACCTCCTGGTTTTTGGAGGTGTAAATTTTTTCCAATTCAAGGATATAAGGATAGATTACTTCTTCTTCGTTTTTAATATGAAGCTTTAGCTGTTGGGCATATTCCTCAAAGAAAGTTTGAATGAGAAGAATTGCTTTTTGGGTGTTTTTATTGCTTTGCCTTGCTAAGTCTGTGATAAGTTTTTTTATCTCAGGTACTTTCACTTTCAAATAATACTTGTGGGCCTTAAATAGGTAGTCTATAATTAGTTCCAAAGGAAAAGCATCGAGGTTTTTTTTAGGAAAAAAATCAGGGTCGTTGAATGCGTTTACAATCTCTAAGAAGAAATTTGTAGGGATATTGTAAAAATTACAAACTTCGGACACCGATTGCTCTCCAAAGCCAAGTTCTATACCAAAGCGGTTTATTAATGACAGTAGATGATGATTTTGAATAATCACCTCAGCCATTTTTGTGTTTGAATTGATAATCATAGTTATGTTGATAGCAGCCAATGTAACGATTAATTAACGTGTAAATTTTTTGCCTTTTTATATTCTACTTCACTTAATTCTTCCAGCACTGCTATGGAGATGCCGGGGAATAAAATTCGTATAAGCTTAAAAATAGTTTGAAATTATCTGCGTTAATTAATAATTGTTATGGCATTATTTATTCGACAAAGATAGTATTTAAAATCATTCTAAATAAAAAAATGGCAATAAATACTTTTGCATTTATTGCCATTTAAAATAAGTAGTATTGGATTGCGGTTAAACGTTAAATCTAAAATGCATGATATCACCGTCCTGCACCACGTATTCTTTACCTTCTACAGCCATTTTCCCAGCCTCTTTAACAGCGGCTTCCGAACCATATTTTATAAAATCGTCGTATTTAATAACTTCTGCCCTGATAAATCCTTTTTCAAAATCAGTATGGATAATGCCGGCAGCCTTTGGAGCCTTTGTTCCATTGGGATAGGTCCAAGCGCGCACTTCAATTTCTCCTGCGGTAAAGTAAGTGCTTAAATTTAATAGGGAATAGGCTTTGTGGATAAGTTTATTCACTCCACTTTCTTTAACGCCTAAATCTTCTAAAAACATAATTCGCTCGTCATAATCTTCAAATTCAGCAATCTCAGCTTCTGTCTGAGCCGATATAATCATTATTTCTGCGTCTTCATCTTTGATGGCTTTTTTCACTTGGTTTACGTACTCATTACCACTGACAATGGATTCTTCATCAACATTACAAACATAAAGAATAGGTTTGGCTGTTAGTAGTTGGAAACTATCTAAAAGAATTTTCTCAGCCTCATCAAGGCTAAGTTCCCGTATTGATTTCCCCTCTTCCAAATGGTCGCGTAATTTGACTAATAATTTGGCTTGCTGAATGGCTTCTCTATCTTTTCCTGTTTGTGCTTGTTTGGCTACTTTTTGCAATCTGTTTTCTACCGTTTCCAAATCTTTTATTTGGAGCTCAATATCGATAGTGCCTTTATCTCTTACGGGATCTACAGTGGTATCGACGTGAGTAATATTCTCATCGTCAAAGCATCGTAAAACATGTATAATGGCGTTTGTTTCTCTAATATTTGCCAGAAATTTATTTCCCAATCCCTCTCCTTTGCTGGCTCCTTTTACTAAACCTGCAATATCTAAGATCTCTATTGTTGTGGGCATTAGCCGGTTGGGATTTACCAGTTCGGCCAATTTATTTATTCTCTCGTCGGGTACAGTTATTACTCCTACATTGGGTTCTATTGTACAAAATGGAAAGTTTGCTGATTGGGCTTTCGCATTCGATAAACAATTAAATAGCGTTGACTTGCCTACATTTGGAAGTCCTACAATTCCACACTTTAATGCCATTGCTTTAAATTTAAAAAATTAGCTGCAAAAGTATATTTTTTTGTATAACGAAATTCTTTTTTTAACTCTATATGTATAAGTGTTTTATTTTATTTTGTTAAATCGCTTGTGCTTATTGGAAATAGGGATAAAAATAAAAAGCCCAATACAATAGTATCGGGCTTTTAAGGCTGTGGTACCACCTGGATTTGAACCAGGGACACATGGATTTTCAGTCCATTGCTCTACCAACTGAGCTATGGTACCTCTTAAGCGGCTGCAAAGATATATTATTTTTCAATAAAGCAACAAAAAATTACCACAAAAAATATTTTTTCTATTTTTTGAAGTCTTTCTCTTTCCTATCCAGCATTTTACTACTTTTGCCAAATTATTTTTTTATATGCATTTAATACTTGATTTCGGTAATACATTTCAAAAATGTGCAATCTTCGACCAGCGCCAAATGCTTAGGTTGAAAAGGTTTGAACATATTAACCTCGATGCACTGCGCTCGTTTATTCAGCAATACCCCGAAATTGATTCGTGCATACTGTCTTCGGTCATTGATACTCCTGATGATATTATTTCGTATTTAAAGGCTCATTATTATTTTATTGAATTAGACAACACAACGGTAATACCTTTAGTTAATAAATACCATAGTCCTTTAACTCTAGGTAAGGATCGTTTGGCTGCAGCCGTTGGGCTTTCAATATTGGCATCCGGACAAAATGCCTTGTCCATTGATATAGGTACCGCCATAAAGTTTGATATTGTTAATGCAAATAATGAATACCTTGGTGGGAGCATTTCTCCCGGATTATATCTAAGATTTAAAAGTTTGCATAATTTTACTGCCAAACTACCGTTAGTGGGCTATAATCCTGTTCATGATTTAATAGGAACCAATACAGAAACCTCTATTGTTTCAGGTGTGATTAATGGTGCTATAGCCGAAATTAATGGTTTGATAGCTCAATATCAGGAGCGTTTTGATGATCTAAAAATATTTCTTAGTGGAGGAGAAAGTATTTACTTTGAAAAGTATATAAAAAGTAACATATTTGCAATCTCAAATATAGTTCTTATTGGACTGAACGAAATCTTAAATTTTAATGAGAAAAACAATTCATTATAAGTCGTTTGCGATAATATTCTTAATGCTTATTGCCGCCGATTTCTCAGCATTCGGACAGCTGCGAATCGATTCGCCATACTCCAGATTTGGTTTGGGAGATGTTAATCCGGGATACAATGTGTATCAATCTTCCATGGGTGGTGTTGGCTACGGCGTAAAAGACCCCCTTAGAATAAGTACAATTAATGCAGCTGCATTGGCGAGTATCGATTCTGGAAATTTTGTTTTTAATGCGGCTTTTAATGGCTTATTAGTCGATACTAAGACCTCAACCCAATCGGGAGGAAGTAATTATTTTAATTTGGCCTATCTAAAATTTGGTCTTCCTGTTACTACTTGGTGGCGAACCGGTGCCGGTTTAACACCCTTTACTACCATAGGCTATAATGTAAGTACTTACAATACTATCGATTCCATCGGTGAGGTGCGATTTAGCCATTTGGGTGATGGTGGAATTACTAATATTTATTGGAATAATGCGTTTCGTATTGGTAAAAAATTATCGGTAGGAGTTGATGTGTCATACCTTTTTGGAAATATTAATTACCGTCGGCAAGATCAAATGAGTTCACTCCCTTTTGCTTTTAAATATCGTCTTACCAACAGTATTAATGTAAAGAGTCTTTATTTTGATTATGGAGCACAATATTATACCTTGTTTGGTAAAGAAAAAAATTATGATGATAAAAAATATTTTTTAGGCTTAGGACTTAAATATGCTCCTCAGCAAAACTTTAAAGCGGTTAAATCAGCTTTTGGAATTACTTATACAGATGGAGCTTCGGGGAATGAATTTGTTAAAGATACAATCATTAATGTTGTTCAGGATAAAGGACAAATCGTAATCCCTCAAAAAATTGGTGGAGGGATAAGTATTGGAAAAAGGCATGCGTGGATGTTTGCCGGTGATTTTACTTATGATCAATGGTCGAAATATTCGAGTTTTGGTGTGCAGGATAGTTTGAAAAATAGTATTCATTATAATGTTGGTGGACAATATTATATTGGCAGATATACCTTAAATGCTGGTTTTAAGTATAATAACTCCTTTCTGGATATTAATAATACAGCGATAAATAGTTATGGCATAACTTTTGGAATAGGTTTTCCGCTGCGAAACAATAATATGACCGTTTCAGATATTGACCTTAGTTTTGAAATAGGCAGAAGAGGTACAACAAATAATAATCTGATACAACAAAATTATTTTCAAGTGAGATTAGGAATCAATATCAGAAATAGGTGGTTTCAAAGAGCAAAATATTTATAAACAAACATAAACACAATTTTAAAATGAGTAAACTAAAATTAATATTCCTGGCCCTTAGCTTAATCATGGTGGTTGGAATTGTAGATGGACATACAAAACAAACAGATGCTAGTGTATTGAGTATTAATAATTCAACACCAGACGGATTAAAGAAGTATGGTAAAGATAGCGCCACTTGCGTTAAGAACCTTAGCTTGTATAGAGAGTTTTATAAGCAATGGAGAGCGGGTAAGTACAAAGATAATAATCTATTGCAACAAGCTGAAAAATCATGGAGACAATGCTTCTTTAATTGTCCTATTGCCAGTAAGAATATGTATATCCATGGTGATAGAATGATGAAGACTTACATTAAGTTGAATAAAGCAGATTCCGCAGTAGCACAAAAGTATGTTGATACGTTATTGATGATTTATAAACAACGAATTAAATATTTTGGTGATGATAAGAAGTATCCCAAAGGGAAACTTCTTGGCCGTGAAGCGAAAGATATAATGAAATATAGAGTAAATGAATCTACAGTATATTATCCAATGTTTGTGGAGTCATTTAAATTGATGGGAAATAATTCGGAACCTACTACGCTTTTCTATTTTTATGTGGCTTCGGTACGTTATGTTCAGCAAAAGCATGCCACTAGAGATTTAATTCTTGAGAATTATGTCGATATTCAAGATGCTATAGAGTATAATATTATACGTTATGCCGATAATCCAAAAGAACTAGATCGTTTTCAGAAAGTGAATGAGAACTTAGAGAAAAATGTAAGTAAATTTGCCACTTGCGATAAGTTAGTACAATTGTATGGCCCTAAATTGAAAGCTACCCCTGATGATTTACAGTTGGCAAAGAATATTGTTAGATTCTTCGAAAAGAGAAGATGTACTAAATCAGATGTATATTTCGATGCCTTGGAGAAGGTACACGCTGCCGATCCTTCACCGGAATCAGCATTCGCTATGGGAAGATTATCATTTGAAAGAAAACAATTTAGTAAAGCAAAAACCTATCTTGTAGAGGCTGTAAATACGTTGCCCGATTCATTGGTAGTGAAAAAATCTTCTGCATATTTACTTCTTGCTGAAACTTATCGTTCATTAAAGCAACCTGAAGCTGCCCGTAGTGCGGCCCTTAAAATATTGAAATATAATCCTAAAGAAGGAATGGCCTATATTATTATTGGTGACTTATATACCAGCAGTGCATCTAAATGTGCCCTTAAAGGTCTTCGTATCGCTTATTGGGCCGCTGCTGATCAATATGCCAAAGCTATAGCAATTGCAGACAATCCTAAAACCAAGGAGATGGCTCAAAAGAAGCTTGCTGTTATTAAGAAAAGCTTCCCTGAGAAACAAGATATCTTTATGAGAAATCTTACTGAAGGAGAGAAAGTTACCGTTGGTTGCTGGATTAATGTTGATACCGTAGTTCGAGCTAAAAAATAATTAGTAATATAAAATATACAGTCTGTTAATGACTGAATAATGAAGGTATCCTCCATAAAACATATTAAAAGCATTGCCCTGATTTTTATCGGGACAATGCTTTTTTCGTGTGAAAATGATATGGAAGTGGTGAAATCATTAAAAATTGATCAGAATACTCCTTACGAATCCAGTTATAATGTTGATATGGATTACTATGATTCGGGCAAATTGGTGATGCAAATGCAAAGCCCCGAAATACTCCGGTTTATTAACGAGGATGAAACTATGGAGATGCCACAGGGAATTACCATGATATTTTATGATAGCTTGGGGAATGTAAAATCTAAGTTAACAGCCAATTATGCCATTAATTATGTTAAGAAAAAAATAATGAAAGCTAGAAATCATGTTGTTGCTACCAATTCTCTGGGCAAGAAGCTACTTACAGAAGAACTTATATGGAATCAAAACACGCATAAAATATATACGGATAAGCAGGTGAAAGTGGTCTCCAAAGATAAGGTTATCTTTGGCGATGGACTTACTTCTGATGAGAGTTTTACCAAATGGGCAATAACACATCCTACAGGAGATATTATTTTAAATGAAAGTTTAAATGCTGATAGCGTAAATTAAGATGAGCACAGGACTATTTATCATATTGATTAGCATATTGCTCTCGGCTTTCTTTTCCGGGACGGAGATTGCTTTTGTCTCTGCCAATAGATTGAAAATAGAGTTAGATAAAAGTAAACATAAGATTTCGGGTAAGATACTATCGTGGTTCAACGAAAGAGAAGCTAATCTTATTACCATGCTGCTTCTTGGCAATAATATTGCCCTTGTCATTTATGGTATTTATATGGAAGATGAACTCTCTCCCATTCTTCGTCATTGGTTGCCTTCTTATCTTAATGGGGCGATAATTGTGTTGCTGCTTAATACAGTAATTTCTACACTTATTATTCTCATTTTTGCCGAGTTTATTCCCAAGGCTAGTTTTCGCTTAAACAGTAATAGAATTATCCAGTTTTTTAGTATTCCATTATATATTCTGTATATTATTTTACTGCCCTTTGTTTATACATTTATTATTCTTTCGGAGATAATACTGAAGTATGTTTTTAGAACGAATATTTCTACCAAAAAATATCAGTTTACAGTTGTTGATTTAGATCATTATATTCAGGAGTTTCACGATGAAAATTCCATGGAAAATGCAGTTATAGAAAGTGATTTGCAAATTTTTCGTAATGCAATTGATTTCAGAACTACTAAGGTTAGAGAATGTATGGTGCCTCGTACCGAAATTAAAGCCATTGATTTGCATGATAGTATAGCTGGTTTAATTAAATTATTCCATAATACAGGGCACTCCAAGATACTGGTTTTTGAAGAGAATATTGATAATATTATAGGATATGTTCATGCTTTTGATTTAATAAAGAAGCCCAAAACAATACAACAAATACTTCGGCAAGTGATTCTTATCCCCGAAACATTAGCGGCAAATGTGATGCTGCAAAAGATGATAAAGGAGAATAGTAATATGGCTGTTGTACTTGATGAGTTTGGAGGAACTTCTGGCATTATTACCATGGAAGATTTAATGGAAGAGATATTTGGAGAAATTGAAGACGAGTTTGATAATGATGTTATGGTTGAAGAGCAGATTGATGAAAATACATTCCTTCTTTCTGCTCGATTAGAAATAGATTATCTTAATCAAACCTATAATTTTAATTTGCCCGAATCGGAAGAATACGAAACTTTAGGAGGCTATGTTACTTCCTATCATCAAAGTATCCCTCAAAAAGGGACAAAACTTGATATTGGAAACTTTACTTTTGAGATAGTTCAGGCAGGTCATACCAAGGTTGATTTAATTAAAGTTTACAGGAATATAATAGGGTAAGTATGGTAAAATGCATAGTATCAGAGATATAAATATTTTATACAAACCAATGTTGAAGTTTGAAAATTAATTTCAATACTTAAACATTTGTATGTACATTTGCAAGCAATTTTTTAAATGAGAACATAATGGCAGCAATAGGAAAAATTAGAGAAAAATCAGGACTACTTTTAGTAATTATAGGCTTAGCTTTGGCCGCCTTTGTCTTTGGCGGTTTAATAAAAAACTTAGGTAAAAGTAAGCGAATCGATCAAAGCAGAGTAGCTTTAGTTAACGATGAAAAAGTAGCTACCCAGGATTTTAGTGAAAGAGTTAGCGAGCAAGCTGATATATTAAAACGGCAGCAGAAGAAATCAAGTCTTAGCCCCGAAGAAACTTATCAAAATGTGATGAACGTATGGGATTTGATGAAAAGGGAAACTCTGATGCGTCAACAGATGGTAGAGATTGGACTCCTTCAACAAGTAGGCAACAGCCCTAAACCTCAGGTTTCAATGGACGAATACATGGATAATCTTATTGGGGCACATCCTAACAAAGAAATTATTAGGAATTTTAGTGACCCTAAAACAGGTAAATTTAATCCACAGGCAGTATCAAATTTCTTGAATTATCTGGAACAAACGGTTAATAGTAAGGATCCTAAACAAAGATCTCAGGCTCTGCAATCTCAAAATCAGTGGAATATGCTTAAAAAGTATATTAAGGAGGAAATTCCGGTTCAGAAATACTATGACTTACTTACTAAGTCGTATTATTTGCCCAAAGCATTGGCAAAAATGGAATTTGCCGATAATAACCAAATGCGCAAAATAGCTTACTTCGGTGCTCGTTATAACCTTGTTCCTGATGCTGATGCTAAACCTACTGACGCTGACTATGAAAAGTATTATAAGGAACATAAATATGAGTTCAAGAATAAAAAAGAAACTCGTAAGATTCAATTTATTACATGGGATGTTCGTCCCAGTAAAGCAGATGTTATTGATTTGCAAAAGGAAATACAACAATATGCAAAGGATTTAAAAACTGTTGATGGCCAAGATATTACATATATGGTTAATCGAATTGGTGATAATCGTTATGATAGTTCATGGGTAAAAAAAGGGAGTTTATCTCCTTTTATTGATTCGGCTGCTTTTGCCTCTTCTGTGGGTACGGTATTGGGTCCTTGGACTGCAAATGGAGCCTATCATGTGGCCAAAGTTGTTGCAAGAAGCTTGCGCCCCGATTCTATGGAGGCAAGTCATATTTTAATAACATATTCCGGTGCCTATGGTGCAGGTCAAGGAGTTACTCGTACTAAAGTAAGTGCCCGTGCTCTTGCCGACAGTATCCTTAAAGTGGTAAAAGCAAATCCTGCTAAGTTTAATAAGTTGGTGGCTAAATCGGATGATGATGCTACTAAAGTTAAGGATGGAAGTTTAGGCTGGTTTGCTAATGGAACAATGATACCTGCTATCAATAATGCTTGCGTTAAAGGTAAAAAAGGACAAATAGAGTTGGTAGAAACTCCCTTTGGATTTCATATTCTTAGAATTGATAATAAGTCAAAATTAGAACCGATGCTTCGCGTAGCGCAAATTAATTTGCCAATTACGTTCTCTCAAGAAACCTTTAATAAAGTTTACGGTAAAGCCATTAAGTTTGCTGCAGTAAATCAAAGTTACGCTTCTTTCGATACCTCTTCTGCCAATCAAGGCTTAAATGTTCAGAAAAGTAATTTTGTTAATGAATTGTCCAAAGGCATTACAGGACATAAAAACTCTAGAGATGTGGTGAAATGGATGTTTAATGATAAAACAAAAGTAGGTACTGTTTCTTCTGTTTTTGACTTTGAAAATAAAGTGATGGTCGCTGTACTTACCGATATTCGTCCTGAGGGTTATCTTACTCTCGATGAAGTAAAAGACAATATTCGTGTGTTGGTAGTTCGTGATGTAAAAGCAAGAATACTGGAGAAAAAATTAAAGAATGTTAGTTCACTTAGTGATGCGGCTAAATACAAAAGCACCATCGATACTGCTACTTTGGCTTTTGCCTCCTATTCGTTGCCTAATTATGGCCCCGAACAGAATGTACAGGGCAGAATGGCTGTGGCTAAAAAAGATGCACTCACGGGACCTGTGAAAGGTGACCAAGCAGTATTCTTCTTCAAAGTATTGAATATTGGTAAACTCCCGGCTAAAGAAGATATTAAATACATACAGCAAAGGAATACAAGTCTGTTTAAACAAAGAGTTGGTTCTGCTGCCTATAGGGCAATAGAAGATAAAGCTGTGATTGAGAATTTCTTATACTATTTTTATTAGAAAATACATAGAATAGTAGCATAATGAGAAGGGACTTGTTCAATGTATAATTGATAAGTCCCTTTTTTATTATTTTAAGATTTAGTATGATTATTGGAATAATTAAATTTTAGAAAATGGAATCAATTGTTTTTGCCTCGAATAATGCGCATAAGTTGGAAGAGGTGCGTTTTAAATTAAAAGATATTTTTCGAGTAAAGAGTTTAAAAGAAATTGGCTGCTTTGATGATATTCCTGAAACGGCAGATACTTTTGAGGGAAATGCCGAATTAAAGGCAATTTGGGTTAAAGAAAAATATAATCTGGATTGTTTTGGTGACGATTCCGGCCTGGAAATAGAAGCCCTTGATAATAGACCCGGAATATATTCTGCACGATATGCGGGAGCAGATTGTAGCTATGCCGATAATAATGCCTTGGTGATGAAGCAGCTTGCTGGTGTTGAAAACAGGAAAGCTCATTTTGTGACGGTAATATGTCTTATGTTGCATGGTGAAGTTAACTTTTTTAGAGGGGAGGTGCATGGTGAAATTATTACAGAATATCGAGGTACAGAAGGCTTTGGCTATGACCCAATATTTAAGCCTTTGGGTTATGATAAAACCTTTGCTGAAATGAATTTAGAAGAGAAAAATAAACTCAGTCACAGGGCAATTGCGCTCAATAAAATGCTGCACTTTCTTAAGGAGAATTATTAATATAAATAAATTTTAACGTAGAGGCAACTTTTAGTTTGTTTTTGCTATCTTTGAAGCATTAACAACAAATAATTTTGCTTTGCGACGACTATTCTTATTTACTATAATTGGCATTATGTTTATTCTTAAACTTGATGCTCAAACCTACCTTATTTCAACGTATAATAATCAGACTATTTCCTCTTGTTCCGGTAATTTTTATGACTCGGGAGGACCTTCAGGAGGCTATGGTACCGGCGAATCTTATGTGGTTACTTTTGCCCCGGCCACTTCAGGATCATATACTAATATGACCTTTTCTTCTTTCTCTGTGGGCATTGGTGATATGCTTGAAGTCTTTGACGGCCCTAATGTTAGTTCTACGCTTATAGGAGTATTTAACAATGGAAATTCACCTGTGGGAGTGGCAATTCGTGCAAGTTTATTTAATTTCTCAGGAAAACTTACTTTTCGTTGGACTTCTGTACATACGGGTGCCGGTTGGGCTGCCGCAGTTAGTTGTGGCCTCCCTTGTCAGGATTTTAATTCTCTAATTACCAGTTCTACTCCTCCTTTTGTATTGGATAGTGGTCGGTATCTTATTGATATTTGTCCCGGAGATACAGTTACCTTACATGCTTCGGCTAATTTTCCTTATAACAATTTTTATTATCATCAAGATACTTCTACGACCTCATTTTCATGGAACTTTAATGGTCAAAATGTAATCAATGGTCAGAATATAACTGCTGTTTTCAATAATACCCAAGGATATAATGCCTTTATTGTTGCCATAGATACGAATGGTTGTAGGGCTCAGCAAACTACTGAAGTAAGGATTCGAGTTTCTACACCTCCTGTATTTGCAGGTACTGATATTCCAAGGGATACTGTTTGTCAATATGATAGTACTCTCTTACAAGGTAAGGTGGAAACGACACATTGGCAGATTGTCCCCTCTTTATCGGTAGCAGGAGTTACTTATCTTCCCGATGGTTCAGGAGTTTCTTATACTTCAAATTTAACCTTTTCAGGTTTTAATCCCGGGCAAACAATACAGCAGGTGAGTGATATTACAAGAATATTTATGGATATAGAGCATTCTTATTTGGGCGATTTGAATATTGTTATTAAATGTCCTAATAATTCTTCTATTACCCTAAAATCCTTTCCGGGAGGTACTAATACTTTCTTGGGTGAACCCATTGATAACAATAGTCAGCCCATCCCCGGTTTAGGATATATGTACTACTGGGCTCCATCAGGTACCACAACAATGCTTAATGCAGCGGGTAGTTATTTTTATTCTTATACTGATGTAAATGGAAATTCTTACACTGATCATCCATATTTGCCACCTTCTCCCGGTTATCCGCCTACTTCTACGGCTACAACTACCAGTGGAGTGCTACCTACATTAACGTATTTACCGGAGACTCCTTTTACTAATCTTGTGGGTTGTCCTTTAAATGGTATTTGGAAAATTATTGTTACTGATAATTTGAATATTGATAATGGCTTTATTTTTTCTTGGGGCTTGGATTTTAATCCTTCGGTAATGCCTGTTTCATGGGGTTATACTCCTGTGGTGGACACTACCTATTGGACTTCTGCCGGCATGGGCGATACCACTTACTATAAGGCGTTAAATGCCGGCCTGCAGAATGTTGTTTATAATATGGTAGATGGAGCCGGTTGTCATTACGATACTACAATTAGCCTTTTGGTTAATCCTGTTCCTCCTATTAATTTAGGAAATGATACTTCGGTTTGTATTCATAATGCCATTACCATAAATAGTGGAAACTCATTACAAGGAGTTTCTTTTAATTGGAATACCGGCTCTGCTGATTCATCTATTACTGTTCAAGTTGACTCCACAGAAAGGTATTATCTCACAGCAACTTCACCTTTGGGTTGTATTAATGACGATAGTATACTTGTTAGCGCTGTCCCTCTTCCTAATATTGTTATTTCGGATGATACTCTAATCTGTATTGGAACACAGGCATCGCTATTTGCTTCCGGAGGAAATGTTTATTTATGGAGTACCGGCTCAACCAATAATTCCATACAAGTTTCTCCAATTTCGAGTCAACGTTTTTCGGTTACTGTTACTGACACTAATTTATGTGTTAGTGATAGCTCCACCTATGTAACGGTGGCACCTTTGCCCACAGTTGCCTTAAATAATGATACCACCATTTGTGAAAATACTTCGCTTCATCTCTGGGCTTCCGGAGGACAACAGTATCATTGGAGTAATGGCGTTAATCAAGCTACTCAGCTTGTTAGTCCTGTGGTAAATCAAACTTATACTGTTGTTGTAGAAGATCATAATCGATGTGTGGATAGTGCTCAAGTAGAGGTGTCTATTTTGCAATTGCCAATAGCACAGGTGTTTAGTAATTATGATACGCTTTGTAGGGGAGGTATGGCAAATCTAAGGGCAGAGGGAGGAATGACTTATCAATGGAGCAATGGCGTAAAATCCCAATCCATTAATGTTCAACCTTTGGAGACTAAGCGATATGTTGTTAACGCCATAAATACTGAAAATGGTACTCATTGTTATGATACTGCCTCTTACCGTATTGTGGTAGAACATTGCGTCTTATATACTCCTTCGGCTTTTACTCCCAATGGGGATGGACTTAATGATACTTTTGGTCCGTTGGGTCTTGTTTCTAATACTGCTACTTTTGAATTTATTATTTTTGATAGAAGTGGTTCAGTAGTATTCAAAACGAGTGATCGCTTTGCACAATGGGATGGTAAAGTAAAAGGACAAATTGCACCTGATGGAGTATATTCTTATGTAATAAGAGTCTCAGAACCAAGCATTAAACCCTATCAAGTTACAGGTACTGTTACGCTCTATCGCTAAAATTATTGAGTGATGTTTAGATAGAATAGGGAGTTGTTAATTCCCATTCTGCTTCAATGGATATACTTCTATTTGGCTGTCTTAGAGAGCTTGTTACTAGTTGCATTCCTTTCCTATACTTTTCCCAATTACCAATATTTTATGCAAGAGTATAATTGAAAGTAGGTAATAGATTTTTTATTATTAATGTAAAATCTATACGAAAAATAAAAGAATTTTATTAGTACTTTAGCCCACACAAACAATTGTAAAACTGCGTTTATATGGTACATATTTTAGGAAAAGAGAATTCCATTTTTAATCAGTTTTTATCAGAAATACGAAGTCAAGATATTCAGTCTGATAGAATGCGTTTTCGTAGGAATATGGAGCGTTTAGGTGAGGTCTTTGCCTATGAAATTAGTAAAACATTAACTTATGAAGCCCAAGAGATAAGTTCTTCGTTGGGAGTGTCGGAAATGAACCTTATCAAACGTCAGCCTGTATTGGCTACAATATTGCGAGCGGGTCTTCCATTGCATCAAGGGCTTCTCAATTATTTCGACAATGCTGATAATGCCTATATATCGGCCTATCGAAAGCATCATAAAAACGGGAAGTTCGATATTCAATTGGAGTATTTAAGTTGCCCTGATATCAGTGATAGAACCTTAATTCTTGCCGACCCAATGTTGGCAACAGGAGCAAGTATGGAAGTTGCCTATAAGGCAATATTGCAATTTGGGAAGCCTAAACATACTCATATTGTCTCTGCAATAGCAAGTCTTGAAGGTGTTAATTATATTAAGCGTAAGCTTAATATGAATAGGATTACCCTATGGCTGGGAGCAATAGATGATGAACTTACGGCTCAATCGTATATTGTACCAGGTCTTGGTGATGCCGGTGATTTGGCCTTTGGTGAGAAATTAGAATTAGACTAAATTTATTTTTCCATGAATGTATTGTTATTAGGTAGTGGAGCAAGAGAGCATACTCTCGCTTGGAAAATGGCTCAAAGTCCGCTTTTGGAGCAATTGTTTATTGCACCGGGAAATGCAGGTACTCTTTTGAACGGAACCAATGTTGATCTTAAATTAGACGACTTTCAGTCAATTAAGCAGTTTGTACTGGATATGAATATTGGGTTGATTGTGGTTGGCCCTGAGCAGCCTTTGGTAGATGGTTTGTTCGACTTTTTTAAAAATGATAAGCAGACAAGTGAGATTGGAATTATTGGTATGTCAAAGGCCGCAGCCCAATTGGAAGGGAGTAAGGATTTTGCCAAGGCATTTATGAAAAAATACAATGTACCTACTGCAGATTACAATACCTTTACGGAAGAGACTTTTGAAGAGGGAATACGCTTTCTGGAACATTTAGAATCGCCCTATGTTTTAAAAGCGAATGGTTTGGCAGCAGGAAAAGGAGTTGTTATTCTTGAGGATATTGAAGAGGCAAAAACCACCTTGAGAGAAATGCTGCTGGAAAATAAATTTGGTAATGCCGGCAGCAAGGTAGTTATTGAAGAATTTTTGTCGGGGATTGAACTTTCTGTCTTTGTACTTACCGATGGAGAGGATTATGTAATTTTACCTGAGGCCAAAGATTATAAGCGTATTGGAGAAGGAGATACGGGTCTAAATACGGGTGGAATGGGTTCTGTTTCGCCGGTTCCTTTTGCGGATGAAGAGTTTATGAATAAGGTGGAGCAGAGGATAATTATACCTACAATAGAAGGAATAAAGAATGAGGGTTTTGACTATAAAGGTTTTGTCTTTATTGGCCTGATGAATATTGATGGAGAACCCTATGTGATTGAATATAATGTTAGACTGGGAGATCCTGAAACAGAATCAGTTGTCCCTAGAATAAAATCAGATTTACTCGAAATATTCTCTCAATTGACCAAGCAACAGTTGTCAGAAGTAACTATTGAAATTGATAGTGATTATGCTGTTTCGGTGATGCTTGTTTCAGGAGGCTATCCCCAAGCTTATGCCAAAGGAAAAAGAATTGAGGGCTTACAAAAAATCAAAGAGGCTCTGGTTTTTCATGCAGGAACTCTCTTGGAGGACAATGGGGATGTTATCACTAATGGAGGAAGGGTGTTGGCGGTAACTGCCAAAGCGAATACTTTGCCAATAGCGATGGAAAAAGCCTATGAACAACTTGCCAATATTGAATTTCAAGGAGCTTATTTCCGAAGTGATTTAGGAAAAGATTTATTGGCTTATAAATAGTTTTTCTATGCTAATTAAACTCTTTAATGGGAAAAATACAACAAAGCAACTATTCATAATAGTAGCCTATGGGCTTTTGATCTCACTAGTGCCGGTCAGTATAGCTCCCAATTATGGTTTTAATCCTCTTTATGTTTCTTTTTATCATTTGGTGGCTAATCACCCTTGGGCTATTAAACTTAGTTTTTTTTTAGCTTTAGTATTGCCTATACTTCTAACTCAATTCTATTCTCAGGAGAGAGGTTTGCTGATTAGAAAACATTATCATTTCTTGTTTTTATCCTTGCTGTTATTATTCTCAAATTTTAATGCGTGGACACTAAATCCGGTGATTCTTTCCTTGTTGTTTGTTGTTATTGGTACACAAAAGCTGTTTCAGTTGGAACAAAGTGATAGAGCTAGTGAAGAGTTGGCTTTTGGGGCAATGCTATTTTCCTTTGCGTCTTTAATATATTCAGTGTTGGCGTGGGATGTGATATTGGTGATTTCTGCTTTGTTTATTTTTCGACAAGTAAAGGTGCGCGAGATTGTTTTAGTATTGACATCGTTCTTGATTCCCTATATTTATCTGTTTAGTATATTCTTTTTGCAGGGTAGATTTATGGAGAAATTTGATGAAATGCAAAGAATATTCGCTGATTACTTTTTGCCTATTAATTGGGGTGTTCCTTGGTATCAGATGGTATTCAATGGATTATTACTTTTTTTGACAGTGGCAGCAATAGTACGATTAATTACTAAAAATAAATCCAAATTAATTCAAGTCCGAGAATACACCAACTTTATTGTTTTGAGTTTAGGATTTACTATTATATTGCTTTTGGTAGCAGGCGCAAATACGGCCTACCACTATCAGCTGATACTATTTTATATTGCTTTAGTTGTTAGTATTTATTTCTCAGATTTAAAAACAAATTGGTATTTTGAAAGTATTATTCTTTTAATTTTAATTCACAACGTATACATTATCTTTTTACAATTATATGCTTAAGTCATATTACTCAAATGAATATATTGAAGCTGGTTGTGATGAGGCCGGCAGAGGCTGCTTGGCCGGACCGGTGGTTGCCGCAGCAGTGATTTTTGATAAATCATACAAGAATACATTATTGGATGATTCTAAAAAAGTGAAAGAAGCGCTACGTTATAAATTACGTGGTGAAATAGAAGAGCATGCACTAGCTTTTGCGGTAGGAATTGTCTCCAATGAAGAAATAGATAGAATAAATATTCTTAATGCCAGCTTTCTTGCAATGCATCGGGCCATTAATCAGTTGAAAATAGAGCCCCAATTATTATTGATTGATGGGAATAGATTTAAACCTTTTCCTAATATACCTCATCAATGTATTATCAAAGGTGATGGAAAATATTTATCCATTGCAGCAGCATCTATTTTGGCTAAAACGTATCGCGATGATATTATGAATACCCTTGATAAAGAATTTCCGGATTACGATTGGAAGCATAATAAAGCGTATGCCACAATAAAACACCGTATGGCGATTCAAAAGTATGGGCTGACAAAATACCATCGAAAAACATTCCACCTTAAGAATCAATTAAAGCTGGATTTATAGCCAAGCACCAAGAGTGTATGGATTGCCTATTGTGAGTAATTTGGTATGGTGAATTATACTAATTCAATAGCATGCTTATCCCCAATATAGCTAGTATTGTAACTTTTGACCATTTAGTGTATTTCCAAAAATTTTCCTTATTAAGTTGTTTGCTAAATTTACCGGCCAACAAAGCAATGCCGGAAAATATTATTAACGCTTGCGTAATAAATACTATGCCAAGGATTACCATTTGCCATTGAAAATTGTTCTCTTCTATATCAATAAAGCGAGGGAGAAAAGCAATAAAAAACAAACTTACTTTTGGATTGCTGATATTAAGGAGGAATCCTTTAAGAATATAGGTTGTAGCCTTAGAGTTGCTCGTCTCATTAATTTTTGACCTTTTTATTTCAATGCCTTGTTCTTTGGAGGACATAAAAGCAAGGTAAAGCAAATATGTTGCTCCCAGATAGGTGAGAAGTTTGTAAGCAAGCGGACTTCGGTAAATTAGCAATGATAGGCCGGTAGCGGCTAAAGTAGTATGTATTAAAAGGCCACATGCTAATCCAATACTGATAAGAATACCAGCTTTGCTCCCCCTACTTAGACTCTCCGAAAGTACATAGATATTGTCAGGGCCGGGCATAATGGACAGTAATATTGATGCGCCGATAAACTGAATCAGTAAACTTAGTTGCATTTGGCAAAACTATAAAAAATAGAAATTTAGTTTCTAAATAAAAACATTATTTTAGCCGCTATACAAATGTATGGTGTTTTAAAATAATTATTTATGTCGTTTAAGTTTATTTTTGTTATAACAGGCTTTCTATTCTTCTCAACTGTTGGGCTGGGACAATCAATATTAATTCACCACGATACCTTGGATTATCCTTACCATCTGTGGAATAAGAAAGTATTGGCAAGTTGCAATACGGCGAAAGATGCCCCTTATTTATCTCAAGAGGAGAAAAATATTGTCTGGCTTACCAATTTAGCCCGTTTTGATGGAGCATTGTTTTCACGTACTTTCCTGAAAGAATATATTGTAAGAAATGGAATTAAATATACCCCTTATGTGAAATCTTTATTTAAGGATCTTGCAAGAACTCATAATTTAAGTTTGTTAAAACCGGATGAGAAAATTACCAAACTGGCAAAAGGTCATGCAGTTTGGTCGGGGAAAAGGGGGAGTACGGGCCATCAAAATTTTAATTCTAGAGCAAAAAAAGCTAATAATCCTCGTTTTTTGGAAAATGCACAATATGGTTCTTTTCAAGGTCTGGATATTATGATGGATCTCCTTATTGATGAGGGAATATCTTCATTGGGCCATAGAAAAAACATCCTCGATCCCCATGCTAAGTATATTGGCGTTTCTATTTGGCCTCATAAGAAATATAAATACAACTGTGTAATTGATTATGCTGGATAATGTCTTTATGTCGGTGATTTGCTATTGCCATAGAGAGTAATTTATTTGTAATAAAATCAGTTGTTAAGTTATTGATATTTACATTGTTATGCATATAATCTCAAGATAAATCAGAATGAAGAAGAATGTTTTGATAATCAATGGACATCCTGATAAAAATAGTTTTTGTACATCATTGGCAGAACAATATAAAAAAGGAGCGGATTTATCAGCTGATTGTAAACTTATCAATTTGATTGATTTGAATTTCTCGCCGGTTTTAGAATATGGGTATAGAACTCGAACAGATTTTGAACCGGATTTACAAAATATGTGGGATTTAATATCAAAGGCAAACCATTTAGTTTTTATTTATCCAAATTGGTGGGGAACATACCCTGCTCTATTAAAAGGGTTTATTGACAGAGTTTTTTTGCCGGGATTTGCATTTGAGTATCAGAATAAATCTCCATTTCCCAAAAAATTATTGACAGGAAAAACAGCAAGGTTAATTGTTACAACAGATACTCCAAATTGGTATTACTCATTGGTTTACAAAAAGCCAGGGCATAATTCAATGAAAAAATCCATTCTCGGATTTTGTGGGATTAAGCCCGTGAAAATATCAACAATTGGACCCATTAAAAATTCGTCAAAAGCGCAAAGGATAAAATGGTTAGATAAAGTTGAAAAGCTAGGTGCACAACTGAGATAAGAATCATTACTGTCCGATAAAAACAGTGATTAATTCTAGTTTACTCTTTTTTTTATTCCGATAGTCATCGGGATGGGTCAGGGGGATTAGTAAGGAAAAAATCCCTTTTTGGGTTCTCCCTTTTAAAAAAGGGAGATAGCTTTTTTGCTTGTCAAGTCTTGAATTTTTTGCTTAATAATTTAATTTCTAGAGAATAGTTAAGTTGACAAAAGGATTGTTAAGTTTTTCAAAGCCAATGGTGGTACTTGGTCCATGACCTGCATATACTTTTACATTATTAGGAAGGCTATAGAGCTTCTCGACAATACTTTTTGAGAGTAAATCAAAATTACCGGTAGGTAAATCTGTGCGGCCAATACTTCCTCTAAATAATACATCGCCAACAATAATAAATGCATCTTTCTCAGAATAGAAGCTCAGACTTCCGTCAGCATGGCCGGGAGTACAAATTACTTTTAATTCGCTTTCGCCAAAGTGGATAATATCATTATCTTTTAGAAAGATTTCGGGAGGTATCAATGATGGAATATCAAAGCCTAAGCTCTTGGCATAGGAAGGGGCTTGCTCAAAAAATAATAGCGAATCTTTGTGTGCCGCCGCTTTTATCGAGTATTTTTGTATTATGGCATTGTTGCCAACAATATGATCGACGTGAGCATGGGTGTAATAGAGCCCTTTGATGTTAATATTATTGCTGTCAATAAAATTGAAAAGAATATTGTTCTCCTCTTCATTGCTATTTCCTGCATCAATGATAATTCCTTCATTGCTATTGTCGAACAATAAGTAAGTATTCAATTGATAATGATTAAATATGAATGTTTTAATTATCATAAGAT
>WGCS01000092.1 GCA_015493685.1 Bacteroidales bacterium | reverse complement strand
GATTTAATAGGGAATAGAGTGGTGTTTCTAGAACAGAAAAACAGAACTACTGTACAATTATTAGTACGTTAATATATGTAGTATATAATATTGTCTTTATCTATAAGTTGTGTTTTATGCAAAAAATCCAACGAGAGTAAAAATTACCTCAAAACGATAAACGAGAGTAAATTATCTCTATATTTGCCCTCGTTTAATTAATGAGTGTAAATATTACTTCGATAAGACATGACAAATTTTAACAGAGAAATACCATTCGATGATTTGCCTTTACTTCCACCAAAGTTGGTTGAATTAGAAACGAAAATTATTTTACTAAAAACAATAACTGCAAGTAGAGCATTGGCTAAACTAAATGGAGCCTTGACAAGCCTACCGAATCCCAGACTTTTTCTTGATACAATACATTTGCAAGAAGCCAAAGTGAGTTCTGAAATCGAAAATATCATAACTACCAATGATGATTTATATAAGGCTGTAGTAGCAGAAAAAAAGTTTGAGAATCCTGCTACTAAAGAAGTTCTAAATTACAAAGAAGCATTGTCATTAGGACTTGACAGATTAGATTCACGACCATTTATTACTACAAACCTTTGCATTGAGATTGTACAATGTATAAAACAAAATTCTTCAGGAATTAGAGTAACACCTGGGACTACTCTTTCAAATACAAATGGAGAAGTCATTTATACCCCTCCTTCTGGAGAAAGTGTAATTAGAGACAAATTAGCAAATCTTGAGAAATTTATTAATCAGGATGACTCAATAGACCCTCTGATTAAAATGGCTATAATGCACTACCAATTTGAAGCAATTCATCCATTCTCAGATGGAAATGGAAGAACAGGACGGATTCTCTTGTTGCTATACTTAAAAATGGAAAAATTGTTAGATATCCCAGCGATTTTTCTTAGCGAATATATCATTAAGAATAAAACTGATTACTATAGGAAACTAAGAAATATCACAGAAAACAATGATTGGGAAGGATTTATTCTTTATATGCTTGATATGATAGAATCAACTGCAAAAAAAGGTTTAAACCGTTTAGATAATGTGATTTCTTTAATGGAGACAACCGCAGAAAAAATTAAAAATGAACTCCCAAAAGTTTATTCAAAAGACCTAATAGAAATAATATTCAAATTACCCTATACAAAAAGACAATTTTTAATTGACGCAAGACTAGGTACTCTCAAAACTGTTGGTAATTATCTTATCTTACTCGAAGAAAAAGGGTTTCTAAATTCAATAAAAGTAGGTAAGGAAAAACTATATCTGAATCATAAATTAATGGAAATATTAGAAAAAAATTAAAGCACGAAAACACAACAAAGGCTATATGTAATGCGGGATGTATCCTGAATTGGAAGAGTGTTGAAACAAAGCAAAATTATTATAAATTTGACAATTAATCTTTTAAAAACCCCGCATACACATATCGTCAACCGTTATTGAAACTTTATTGAATAGATAGCGTATAAATAGCCAATTTTTAGGATAATACACACTCGACGATTGTTGTGTATTGATTGACAGACTCAAAATTATAGCATAAGTTATATTCAATTATTTTTTATTATTTTATAAGAGATAATTGGCAAGAAGTATGTCCCTATTAACACTTAACACTGTTATTGGTTTAATAATTTACAGACTATGAAAATTCTCCTCAGCTTAGTCAGTGTGCTTTTGTTCTCCTCCTTTGCATTTGCACAATCTGCAACTACTTATTCTGCAGCTAATGTTGCAACAACTTCTGTTTTACTTAAAGGACATGTTGATCCGGGATCAGGCACTTTCTATAGTGTTGAATTTGAGTGGTCAGTGAATAGTGATTTTAGTAACTCATCGACACATGCTGCCGATGAAGGAAGTACTTTTAGTTCCCCCTCAGATATTTCTTATAATTTAACAGGTTTATCGTCTAATACGGTTTATTTCTTTAGAGTAAAAGTGGGGTATTCCACTGCCACAGGAGGAGGTATTACGGCGAGTTCTAAAAACTTTACTACAACTTCTGCTACGGTTCCTACTGTTGTTATTGGAAATGATTTTACAAATATTACCAGTGATGCTGCGCGAAATACGGATAACGATGCAACTGCAGATGGTGGTAGTAACATAAGTGATAAAGGCTTGGTCTATGCTACACATACAACGCCTGATATTTCTGATAATGTGTTAAGTGTTGCCAGTGGACTTGGTAAATATAATGCTAACCTCTCGGGTCTCAGTCAATTAAGTCATTATTATGCGCGTGCTTATGCTACCAATAGTACAGGAACAGGATACAGTAGTGAAAAGAGTTTTTATACCTTGGCTAGCACCAATGCTGTTATTGATTCAATGGTTTCTCCTTCAAGCGGAAAATTAACCATTTATTTTAATGCCGGCACCGGTGATGGATGTGTGATTTATATACGCCAGGGAAGCTCCATTACTGATGATCCCAGTCAGGGAACTACCTATACAGCGAATACTAGTTTTGGTAGTGGCAGCGATTTGGGAAATTCTACTTATGTTGTTTATGATGGAAGTGCCAAGAGCAATAGTGTTACTGTTAGCAATCTCGACGATTCTCAAAATTATTATGTTAAAACTGCCTCCTATGGGGGTAGTGGTTCATCAACAGTATATGATAAATCGGCTTCTCAGCAGAATACCAATGACAATTCTAACTTGCCGGTTGAGTTGATTGCTTTTAGTGCTTTTCAGGATGGCCAAGGAGTTAAGCTGTTGTGGACAACAGCCACTGAAACTAATAATAACTATTTTGCTGTAGAGAGGTCGATTGATAATTCCCAATTCTTTACCATTGGCAAAGTTCAGGGAGCAGGTAACAGCAATCGTATTCGTAATTATATGTTTTAAGATGAGAAACTCTTGCAACAAGTTTGTTACTATCGCATCAAACAGGTAGATTTTGATGGTAAGGACAGCTATTCAAAAACTGTTTCTTTAATTCCGGAAACCAATAAGCTTGAAATAGCATTTATACTACAAGCGGATAATCAAATACAAATTCAACTTAAGAATCATCTGCATGCAATTCATTTTCAGCTTTATGATATGGCAGCTAGATTAATTATTGATCAGCATTATAGCGCCAATGATAGAAGCATTGTTATTGACAGGAATAAATTAGCAAAAGGAATATATTTTATACGAATAGTTGACAATACAGAGTCGATTAGTCGAAAAATAATTAACTAACAGTGTAATTTATAGCGTTTGATTTATTGGAGCGATAAAGAGTTGTCTTAGTACAGATGTATGCTGGATATTATTTTACGCTATCATCATCATCGTCCCAATCGATAATAAATTTGCCTTCTTCCTGTTTTTTGAGAATCTCTTTTTCTTTTTCCTTTTTCCTATTTTTCTTAGGTTCAACGACCTTGTCTGTGCTGTCTTTAAACCATCCAAATTCTTTGTGTAAAGCTGTTTTTAAACTCGATTTTTCTTCCTTTAAATCGTGTTTTAATTTTTTACCCAGCCCTGACTTATCGTAAGAGATTTCAAACTTATCGCCTTGTCCTTTAATGGTAAAAAATAAGCGAGTACG
Source organism: Bacteroidales bacterium (assembly GCA_015493685.1). Lineage (GTDB taxonomy): Bacteria > Bacteroidota > Bacteroidia > Bacteroidales > UBA1556 > UBA6267. Next base: position 7,304 of record WGCS01000092.1, on the reverse strand, counting down.
TCCATAACCATCGTTCTGAATTTCACCAAATTCACTTTTTAACTTGTCGTGGTAGCGTTTTCCCATTATTTCGGAAAGCAGTACTACAAAATGATAATTATATCGGTTGTCAAAATCGTGTGTGCCGCTGAGGTTAATATTCATTTTATTGGAATTAATGGCCATATCAGGAATAATTATTCTGCCATCTTTTATGCTAATACTATTTTTAATGGTGGAAAATTTAATGTGGGAGAAGTCATCAATCTTTGTATATGATTTTAAGGCATTAAGTGATTTCATATTCATAAGTTCTCCATTGTTAACAATCATATCAGTGGATAAAACAATGCTTGAGGTGTTAACTTCCCATTGAGGATTGAATTTACATTTTAGAATATAGTTTGCATTTAGGTCTCCTTTAATATTGGCATTAGTAAGCGTAGTCTGTCCGAAATTATCAAAATCGGTAAATGCTTGCTTAATGGAAATTGTGTTTAGAGTTCCATCGCTATAAAGTGAATATTCTCCTTTTCTGCTTCCATCAAGAATTAGAGATGCAGAAATGTTACCGCTAAAAATATCACCATTGATTAAAGGAAATCGAATCTTTCTGTTTCGCATAATAAAATTAGTATGGATATTTCGGGCAAGGATTTTTTTATAGCTAAAACGTTTAATATCAAGTTTAAGATTTAGGTCAAGGGCATTGCTAAATCTACTGTCGGTGCTTTCTGAACTCGGGAGTGCACTTGATATCTGATTGTATGATATTTGATTAGTGCGTAACTGTCCGCGGATTAGGTAAGGTTTTTTGTTGGTTTCAAAAATAGGTATTGGTAAGTTGTAAATACTTATGGAACCCGAAAGTTTGCTGTCGCCGGTATTAAATTTTAATTGTGAAATAGTTAAATTAGTATTGCTTAATCTCCCTTTGGCATATATGGAGTCGTACAATATTGTGGAATGGGCAAACATTAGAGTGCCTTTACTTATTTTGAAGTTATGATCCATAGCTATTTTATCGATATACCATTGATCTTTACTGTCGTTGTGGTTGAGCGAAAGGTTAATCCATGAGGTAGTGAAAGCCTCTCCCCGAAGTGTTTTAATGGTGTCGAGCTTTAGGTACTCGGCAAGTGCTTTAAGCTTAAACTGACTTTTGATAACGGCTTTTACTTTTGGGCTCCACAGGTTGTCAATGCTTATATTTCCCTGAAATTTTCCCACATTAGTATTTGAGCTTATGGAATTAATTTTCAATACAGAGGTATGTAAATTGTTTCTTTTACCATTAGTATAAGTTAATTTAAAATTTAGATTATTAAGCTTAAGTCCATTCAAAATATTTTCTATTACAAAATTATGTAGCCCGGCATTCAGATCTATGTGTGGGCTTTTATTTCCTCCTATTATTCCTCGTACCGAAGCTGAAATATCTATTTTGCCATTAATATTGTATTTCTTCAATTCTGTTTTATTTGAAGTGGGTAGATTTTTTATTAATTGATGAGCACTCAAATTTGTTGCTTTTAGATATGCGTCAATGGAAATACTGTTTGCTTTAAATCCAAGATTGCCACTAAGTTGAAGGGGAATAGCCTGATAACTTATAAAGCCGCTTTTTAAACGATAAGTACCCAAATCGGGTTCGGCAACTAGTATTACATCCAAATTTAATTGTTTGTTGCGTATTATTGTTCTCCCCTGATTGATATAACTTTGAATAATATTTTTCCCTTGAAGTTTTATATCCATATTATTGGCAGAGAATAAACCACTAAATTTTGCTTTTTTTATCAATAGTTCCAGCTGTTGTCGGGTAGATTTGTTTTCATAATTGAAGACACAATTATTGATATGGACTGCATTTAGATTAAGCAGAAAGCTGTTGCCATTTTGTTGTGATGATTTAAAAATCTGAAAGTTATTTCTTCCTTCTTTATCAATAATGAAATTGATAGTTGCTTTTTCAAAGACGACCTCCTTAATAATATATTTCTGTGCTAATACGTCAAACAGATCAAAACTTAAATAAATATGCTTGGCATTGATAAGGTTCTGTTGCGAATCTTGTGTATGCATATTCACTGTATTGAAATCCAATGATATACGTGGAAATTGGGCTAGAAAATTCAGTTCAATTTTGTCGACATCTATTTTTGCGTTAATGTTGTTATTTATCTGTTGAATGCTATAAGCCTTAATTTTATCTTCATATACGTAGGCTAGAATAAGAGAAATACCAATTAAAGATAAAAGAAGAAAGGTGCTTAACAGCAGTATTTTAGTAAAAATAGTTTTTTTCTTCTTTGGGGTCATGGCTAGTTGTCATCACTTTTGGTAAAGGTATTCAGAAAATCCACATCGATATCATCCTCTTCGTCCATTATCTGTAAGAAAGGCTCTTTAAAAGCCTTTGTAGTAAGTCTTTTGTCCAGGGTAAGTAGCAATGAAGGAAGTAAAATAAGATTGGAAAACATGGCGGCAAGTAAGGTAAAAGAAATTAGTTTTCCCAATGACTCAGTACCACCAAAGGAGGATAACATAAATACCGAAAATCCTAAAAATAGTACTATGGAAGAATAAATCATTGAATTGGCGGTTTCTTTTAGCGCCTTGATAACAGATTCTTTAATGTTGGAGTTGTTGAGTTTAAGTTCCATACGATAGCGCGAAAGAAAATGAATGGTATTATCTACCGATATTCCCAGAGCAATACTAAAAATAAGAATGGTGGAAGGTTTTAGGGGAATGCCATAGAATCCCATCAATGCCACTGTAAGTACTTGAGGGATAAGATTAGGAAGCAGGGCTATTCCCACCATTTTGAAAGAGTTAAATAGCAACCACATAATTCCACCGATAACAATTACAGCTAATATTAAACTGTAAATCAAGTTGTTGATAAGAAAATGAGTACCTGCAAGGAATACCACACTTGTTCCTGTTAATGTAACGGTATATTTTTTTGGTGGAAATATGGCATTAATTTTAGGCTCCAGACTAGCCTTTAGCTCATTAATTTGCTTACTGCTGATATTAGCCATTTGAACACTAATACGAGTTATTTGCAGAGTGCTATCTACAAATGAGTTGATAAGTGTGCGTTTGTTTTGACCCATATCTTTGGGTAAGTACCGCATAATAAATATCTTCTCATTGGAGTTAAGGAGCTGATATTTTTTAGGATCACCATTATAGTAGGCTTGCTTGGCAATTTTTACCACATCAGCAACGGAGACTGATTTTGAAAATTGAGGATAGGTAGCTAAAGTATCTTGCAAGCGCGCAATGCGTCTTAGTGTTGACGATTTTAAGACACCACGTGGTTTTTTGGTGTCAATCATTATTTCAAAGGGAAGGATGCCGTTAAATTGTTTCTCGAAAAAGAGCATATCTTGGTACATCTTATCCTTTTTGGGTATGTCATCTACCACATATCCGGTAGTTTTTAGCAGGCTCATTCCGTAAATGCCTATGATAACAATGATTGTGGTAACCACATAGATAGCTGTACGATGATTGAGTACTAAATTCAATATACCGTTTACAATTTTGTGTAATCCTTTGCGGTGCAAATGCTGTAAATGTCGTGATGATGGTGGGGAAACAAAGCTGAAAAATATGGGTATTAGGGTAATGGAAAGTACAAAAACCATCATTATTGATAGAGAAGCAACAACACCAAATTCTACGAGTAAACGGTTGCGTGTAATGATAAATGCAGCAAAACCAACTGCAGTGGTGAGGTTTGTAAGAAGCATGGCGCCGCCAACACGGTGAATTGTTCTTGCCAGTGCTTTTATCTTTTGATGATGTGAATTGTATTCAGCGTGGTACTTATTGAGGAGAAAGATATTGTTTTCTACCGATAGTACAATAATTAAGGGAGGTAAAATACCGGTAAGAATGGTTATCTCAAAACCAAAGAGATGTACAAATCCCAATACCCAAATAACGGAAACAAGCATTAAAATAAGGGGATAGAACATGGCCTTGAATGAACGGAAAAACAAGAGCAATACGAGGGTAGCTACCAACATGGTAATGGCCGTAAACATCAGAAGCTCATGCTTTATCAGTTGTGACGATTTGGTTCTGATGTAAGGTAAGCCGGAATAATGAACAATATTACCACTCTCTTTCTCATATTTATTTACTTGGGCCTCAATATTTGCAAAAAGTTCGAAACGCGATTTACTGTTTACTATCTTTTTATCAAGGGTTACTGCCAGTAGTGTGGAATGGTTCGTTTTATTGTAAAGTAAACCTCGATAAAATGGGAGGCTGTAAATCTTTTTAAATAGACTGTCGAGTTCTTTTTGCGTTTTTGGTTTGTGTAAAAAAATGGGATCAATAACAAAGCGTTTGAGACTGTCATTACGCTTTAGAGCAAAAATATTAGCCAAGGAAACGCAGGCTTCTACACCGTTTACCTTCTTAATTTCTCTGGTAAGGTCATACCACTCATTAAAGTGCTTGAGATTATTAATAAGGCTGTCTTCTATACCAAGATAAAGTACGCTGCCATCTTGCCCAAAGATATGTTTAAAATTGTTGTATCTTATAACGGTAGTGTCGTTGTCAGGCAACATTTGAGCCATCTTATACGACATTTTTATCTGAGAGGCTTGATAAGCCATAAAAGCAGTAAGTATCCCAATAACAACAAGAACTGCTACCCTTTGTCTAATTATTGTTCTGATAATATAATTCCACATATCATTTGTATTGAGAGGCAAAGGTAAAATTTTTAATCGCTGTGAAAAAAATATTTTCAATTTATTAATATCTTAAATATCAATAGTTAAAATGTTGATTATGTTTTTGTTATATTAATATAGTTATGCAAATAACAATAGGTGTTTGATAAATAGTTTGAAAATTAACTTCAATAGTATAAACAATAAGCTTATGTTTGCACTCACGTTATAAATGCGACAAGCTAAAACGGCATTGCTTTTAATGAATGTTTTGGCGAAATTTGAATACAATAGAATCTTTATTTTAGTGAGCTATTTTGGTATAGTTATAAATTTAAGGAGAGATATTATATATTGAAAATGCTTGAAGTACAATTGAATACTAACTATTGATTTTATTTTTAAATAGAAAATATAGTAAAAGGAAACAGTTTGTTAAATCAAGCATATTATTTTTAAACTAAATTATTCGATATGTCATTAAGGAGTAAAACAAGCGACTTACGAAAACGAATGAGTGAAGCCGTAAAAGGTGGTGGTGATAAGGCCATTGAAAAACAAGTATCAATGGGTAAAATGACTGCCCGTGATCGGATTATTGAACTTTTGGACGACAAATCCTTCTTTGAGTATGATCTTTTTGTGGAGCATGCTGCCAAGGATTTTGATATGGATAAGAAGAAATTGGCCGGTGATGGTGTAATTATAGGCACGGGAGCCATTAATGGGCATCCTGTTTGTATTTATGCTCAGGATTTTACTGTTGCAGGAGGGTCTTTGGGCTATATGCATGCACGTAAGATTACTAAGATTATGGATCATGCCATGCACCTAAAAGTACCTATCATTGGCATCAATGATTCAGGAGGAGCGAGGATACAAGAGGGCGTAAATTCCTTGGCCGGATATGGTGAAATATTTTATCGTAACACTTTAGCTTCGGGCGTTATTCCTCAGATATCTGTTATCTTAGGTCCCTGTGCCGGTGGTGCAGTTTATTCTCCTGCGCTAACAGATTTTGTTTTTGTTGTGGATAAAATATCCAAGATGTTTATCACCGGACCGGAGGTTATCAAATCGGTACTTGGAGAGGAAATATCAATGGAAGCTCTTGGTGGTGCTAAAGTACATGCTGAAACCACCGGTAACGCGCATTTTTATTCTGAAAGTGAAAAAGAATGCTTCGACCAAATTAAGGAATTATTTACTTATGTACCTTGGAATAATACTAAAAAGGCTGATTCCTTTGCTGTAAAACCGCCTAAGACAAGAACGTATAATATCAATAAAATATTTCCTGCCGATCCCACTACTCCTTATGATGTAAGAGAAATTATTAAGGGAATAGTTGATGATTCTAATTTCTTTGAGATTCAATCCATGTGGGCGGCGAATATTGTGATTGGCTTTTCACGTCTTAAGGGTGAAACTATAGGTATTGTGGCTAATCAGCCTTTAGTATTGGCCGGTGTCCTTGATGTGGATTCTTCCGATAAAGCAGCACGCTTTATTCGCTATTGTGATGCATTTAATATTCCTTTGCTTACTTTGGTTGATCTGCCAGGCTATTTGCCGGGCGTTGATCAGGAACATGCCGGTGTTATCCGTCACGGAGCCAAGTTGCTATATGCTTATTCTGAAGCTACTGTTCCTAAAATCACATTGATAATGCGTAAAGCTTATGGCGGTGGTTATATTGCAATGTGCTCTAATCACCTTAAGGCAGATTTTGTATTTGCTTGGCCTACAGCCGAAATTGCAGTGATGGGACCTACTGGTGCGGCGAATATTATTTTCCGTAAAGAGATTGCCCAAGCTGATGATCCTGAAGCAGTAAGAGCTAAAAAAGTGGAAGAGTATAAACGTAAATATGCTAATCCTTATGTTGCTGCCGCTTATGGCTATATCGATTCGGTAATTGAGCTTAAAGAAACACGAAAATTTATTCTTCATGCCTTGGATATTTCTAAAAGTAAATCAGTAGTACTCCCCAATAAAAAACATGGAGTTCCTCCTTTTTAATCTACTAATTGTTATAAGTAGAAATGGGGTGATAAGCGAAGTATTGAATACGATAATACAAATTAGCTATGAAAAAAGAAAGTAAACAGAAGAAAGCCAAAGTGGTAAAAGACGATGAATTTGAGGAGCTTAGAATAGGTGATGTTATTTATCAAACGAAGCTAAATAAAATGTACAAAGACAGGAAGGCTTATAAAATTCCAAACAAACAGGAAATTTATTCATTTATTCCGGGTACAATTGTTGAAATTAATATTAAAGAAGGGGACAAAGTTAAAAAAGAAGAGATTCTTATGCTGCTTGAAGCCATGAAAATGAAAAATCAAGTGCTTGCTCCAATGGATGGTATTGTGGATAAAATTTATGTGAAAAAAGGACAAATCATTAAAAAGAACTTTTTAATGATTAAGTTGAAGAGATGATTTTATGGACTAACTGTTAGTAAAAAAAGGCTGTTTCAAAAGAAACAGCCTTTTTTGTAATTAACGAATTCAGAGTTCAGATTTAACTTAGGGAAATCGTATCTCTCCAATCTTTATGTTAATAAATTTTTAACTAGCTTAAACGCAGTACAAAGAACGTATATTGAACTTAGGT
>WGCS01000091.1 GCA_015493685.1 Bacteroidales bacterium | reverse complement strand
GGGATATAGGTTCTAATACACACTTCGTCGAAACCCAAGCAGAATGTGATGCGCTGCATATAGACGAAAGCTTTAAAGCAAGTATTAATGTCTATCCTAATCCGTTTACGGACAAGGTGGCTATTGAAGTAGAAAATGCTGAAAACATCAAAAGCATCAGTATACAAAACATGCAAGGACAAATGGTTTATAAAGGTAATTTTGCACCACAAATTGATTTAGCCAACTTGCCGACGGGTATGTATTTGCTAAATATTACCGATAAAAAAGGTAACCAAGCGGTGTTCAAATTGGTGAAAGATTAATTGAAACAAAACTTTTAACAAGTCGGGAACCAACCGAAAAGCCGACTATAAAATTTTGGAGTAGGGGTAATATAAAATTTAAACACAATGAAAAAAAAAATTATTTTTAAAACATTATTAATCTTAACTATTTTTACATTTGCTTTAACAAGTTGTAAAAAAGAAAAAGAAAGTGATACCGGAACAATTATAGTTAAAACTACAGTTCCAGGCTATGGTAAAATATCTGGTGTTAATGTCTTACTTGAAGATGAAAATGATGCTAATATTGGAGAAAAAATTACAAATTCTGAAGGTAAAGTAATTTTTAAAGATCTTTTAGAAGGAACATACCATATTACTTGCAGCTATATTCCTAACAATCGAGAAGAACATTTAGGTTGGGCTGACATACAATTGCCTAAAGGACAAACAAAAACAATTACTATTGATTTAGATTAAATAATTCTTAAAGACGACTGTCTCAAAAGTATTTGAGACAGCCTCTTTAATTATATAAGTTGAGAACAAGCCGAAAGCCGACTATAAAATTAAGAATTAGGCAAGAATATTTGATTTAATGAAAGGCGTCATTCCATTTGTGGTTTATTTTTTATTCTTTTTATACAGATTTCACTCAAAAACAGGTAGATTTCACAATGATATGAGAAATTTAGGATAAATGATTTAATTTTGGGGCAAAAGTCGGGAATCAGCCGAAAAGCCGACTATAAATATGTTGGAGTAGGTATTAATTAAAATTCATAATTATGAAAAAAGCAATTTTATTAAACCTGTTATTTTGGAGTATCTATGCTACGGCACAAATACCTTTTCAAGATCATGTGTTACATCAAAATCCTGCAGATGGTTTATTGCAACCCAATTATGCAACCTTTACTGATATTGATGGTGATGGGGATATGGATGTGCTGGGATGTAGCTGGGTAGATAAAAAATTCTATTGGTATGAAAATACGGATGGACAAGGTACATATGGGCAACAAAACATAATTTTGCAACAATATCAAGCAGCGGTTTTACAGCCTGCTGATTTGGACGGTGATGGTGATGTTGATTTTGTTGCGGCTGTTGCATATCCACATAGCAAGATTATTTGGTTTGAAAATACGGATGGGCATGGTAACTTTGGTGCAGAACAACTTATTACCACCGCTGTTGATTATCCAAGAAATCTCCATGTTGCTGATATTGACAATGATGGGGATTTAGATTTATTTTCAGCATCCTTTAACGACGACAAACTAGCATGGTATGAAAATGATGGAACCGGAAATTTTGGAGCACAACAAATTATTTCGATTGATTTAGACCAAGTTTATAATGTTACTACGGCAGATATAGATGGAGACGGAGATTTGGATGTATTGTCTTCTACGTCAAAATATTCAGATCCAAAGGTGGTGTGGTATGAAAATACCGATGGACAAGGTACTTTTGGGGCTGCCAATCTTATTGCCGCAAAAAGATCAAGAAATGTAAAAACCGGTGATTTTGATGGGGATGGTGACATTGACGTTGTTTTTGGTTATCGTTCATTTCAATTATATTATTACGAAAATGACGGGACAGGTAGTTCATGGACGCAACACATAGTAGATAATACAGCCGGTCCCTATTATGTAAGAGTGGCAGACTTAAATAATGATGGCAATTTGGATATTGTAGCAACCGATTTGAGCGATACATACTGGTATTCAAATGATGGAAACGGTAATTTTGGCTCAAAAAATGTTATGATGGCAAATCAATTTAATTGGCATATTGAAACCGGTGATATGAACAATGACGGTTATCCTGAGGTGATATGCTCAATGGAAAATGATGCAGAGGTGAAAATTGTTAATAACAATACAGGCAATTTTAATCAATCATTTGTGATTAACGCTCCTTCTTCTTTCGGTGAATCTCTTAAAGCAGCTGATATGGACGGTGATGGTGATATGGATATGATAGCTGTATTAGCTAGTAAAGGGGAAATGGATTATTATCAAAATGACGGTCAAAATAATTTTACTAAAATACCCATTAATCTTTCTAATATTTCAATTAACTCATATCCGACACCGAAAATTAAACTGTATGATGTAAACGATGATGGCTTTATTGATATTGTTTTAGTAAATAATTTTGATACAGATATTTTTACTTTTGATGGTAATACTAGCTTTAATTTAAGCCAAAATTTAAATCAATTTGCAGATGTTTCCGATGCTGATGTTTCCGACATCATTCCGGGAGGATATAAAGAAATTATTGTGTTAGAATATACCTACTTATATCTTTATTCTACTACAGACGGAATCAATTATAGTGTTAATAGCTTTTTTGATACCGGAAGTAGTCATATGTATGATTGGGATTCTAATATTGTAACAAAGGATGTAGATAATGATGGGTTGGTTGATATTGTTGTTTCTTTCCAATCTACTTCTAAAACCTTAGCTTGGTATAAAAACTTAGGAAATGCTTCATTTGGAACTGAACAGAATATACTATATAATTCAAGCGTTAAAAGTTTTAAATTGGTTGATATGGACAATGATAATGATGCGGACATCCTAGTAGATTGCATAGATAATAGTTCAGGAGCTAGAAGTATTTCTAAATTATCAAACGATGGTTCCGGTAATTTTACACAAAACGTTTTGTATAATATTACGCCTTTAAGTTATTATGCTAATGATATTACTTATGGTGACTTAGATAATGATGGCGATGGTGATATAGTTTATTCCACCAATTCAAATATAGCATATCTTGAAAATGATGGAACAGATAATTATTTGGCTCCACAAGATGTATATAGTATCAATGCATCATTTACCGTACAAGTTGCAGACGTCAATAATGACAACAAAAATGACATCATAGCTACCTCAGTCTATGAAGGGAAAATATTTTGGTTAGAGAATACCCAAGGCTCCGGTAGTGTTGAAGAAGGAAAGTTGCGCAGTATTAGGGTGTACCCCAATCCGGTTGCCAATTTGTTGATAATTGATAAAGAAAATATCAACAAAATTGAAGTCCTGGACAGAACAGGTAAGTTGATTAAAACCTATACAGATACGATTGAAATAGACTTTTCAAATTATAAAAAAGGTTTGTATTTACTTAGAATAACCGATGGGGATAATAATGTAGAAGTGCAGAAAGTACTAAGAAAATGAAATCTAACATCCTGAAATATGCTGAAAAGCCGACTATAAAATTCAGAAGTAGGCAAGAATATTTGATTTTTAATGAAGGCGTCACTCCATTTGTGGCGTCTTTTTTAATTTTTTATGCAAATTTCACGCTAAAATGGGCAGATTTCACAATGATATAAGAAATTTAAGATAAGTGATTTAATTTTGCGGATATAAAAAAATATTAAAAGTCATGCAATATTTTCAAGGAGAAAAAGAACTAATTACTACCAAAAATGAGCACTTGGTGCTGACAAATTACAGAATTATTAAAAAAGTACAAGTATGGGGTAAATCATACAGAATTGATATTTTTTTAGAAAATATCAGTTCGGTAGAATCCCAATTCAAGAGTTATCCTATTTTATTGTTACTTGCTGTTTTAGGTATAATTGGTGGTATTTTCTCTGAAAATATAGAGGCTGGTATTGCATTGGGTGTCTTTTTTGTCCTTGTATGGTGGTTCTCTAGGAAACATTTAATAACGATAATGCCAGATGGTGGAAATCCACTAAATATATTAGCAGAGAGAATGTCACAAGAAAAAATCAATGAGTTGATGTTTTTTATACAGCAAGCAAAATTTTTAAGAACTCAAGAGCTTTACATAAGATAGAGAAAGCACAAAAGATTTGGGCTATCTCGAAACGATATTTAATAGATTATTGATTCATAAACAAAATGACACAAGAAAGTCAAAATATACTATTGTTTTCCATTCCTTTGATAATTGGTGGAATTATCGCTGCAATTAATACAGATGTGGTTAATAATGTTACTGAGAAAATTGAATCTTGGACAAGAAAAAAACAACTAAGATTTTCACAAAAACGCGGACGATTTAGTCGCTATATTGTCCATCCCATTCTATGGGTAATGATACAATTCTTTAATTGGACAGATGGTTTATCCCACCGAGGTATAAAAAACGGACTAAGAGTGACAATTGCATTGTATTTGATACTCAGTTGGTTATTTCTTATTTACGCAGCATTGACGTTTGTGCTTGCACTTGCTTTTGCATTGATTTTTATCTATATCGTATTTAATATGATAATAGGTTCAGACAAAAGCCCAAGAGAAGCTTATAAACAAGGAAAGCGCGTTGTGGGCTCAGTAGGAGCAGGGAAAAGAGTTAATCAAGAAACGGGTATTATTCAGAAAGAGACATTATTTGGGTTTGTTGATACCGACCAACGTATCGATCCCGATACAGGGAAATTACAGACCAAAGGTTTATTTGGTTGGGTGGATTCTGATGTCAAAATCGATCAAGAAACCGGCAATATTCAAAAAGATTCGTTGTTTGGATATCAAGATTCAGACACAAGAATTGATCCCGAAACCGGAATTATACAAAAAAATACCCTTTTGGGGTGGCAAGATACAGACGAAAGAATCAATCCGAAAACAGGTAAACGTCAAAGAAATACTTTATTGGGTTGGGTAGATGAATGATAGGAATTGGATATATAACCTAAAATCCACAAAAAAATGAGAACTTTCCCACAAAAAGTTCTCATTTTTATTTTCATCACTTTTTTGTACCTTGCACACACGCAAAAAAGGATACAAAAATGCACAACGAAAATACACCCTACCAACCCAAAAATAAAGTTCGAATTGTAACCGCCGCTTCCTTGTTTGACGGGCACGATGCCGCCATCAATATTATGCGCCGCATCATCCAGCGCACCGGCGCCGAGGTCATTCATTTGGGGCACAATCGCAGTGTGGATGAAATCG
>WGCS01000090.1 GCA_015493685.1 Bacteroidales bacterium | reverse complement strand
TAATGAATAAACTTTGAGAACGATTGCATATTTTTGCCTTCGTTCTCTTTGTTTTGTTTCGCTACGCTTCTCTTCACAAAGAGAACGAAGGCAAAAATACTTACTGTTAATATTTATCCTCTAAAAATTGCATTTACTAATTGAACTTAGGGACGCTTAAGAGCTGATTGATAAAGGAGAAAAAAGCGATGTCCTACTTCATCATAAGAATAATTTTCCTCTACATATTCTATCATAGCCTCTGTGTCAAAGTGGTGTTGTTTGTCTATGTAGGATTCCATTTCTTGGGCTAGAGCATTGATGTCTCCAACAGCTATAAGTGATCCAAATTTATCAGGTAATACTTCGGGAATCCCTCCCACTTTAGGGGCGATTACAGGAATGCCACAGGCAATATTTTCGGGGATTACTATGGCAAATGTTTCGTAATTGCTAAACAAAATGGAGCAGTTGCACTGGCACATTGTTTTTACCAATTCAGGGCCTTCGAGTACACCGGTATAGTGAATAATATTGGATATGCCCAATTTTTTGCTATATGTCTTATTGTCTTCTATATCTTGCCCATCGCCTATCATTAGTATCTCAAATTCCTTGCCTTTGTCACGAAGTATTTTTGCTGCCTTTAGGATGCCGCTCATATTTTTAGATTGTTCTTCAAAACAAGAGATATGTGAAAAACAATAGTTATGGTTGTTGTTATCTGGCGGGCACGGTTTGAAGAGTGAAGTATCTACTACATTGGGGATTATTTCCCATTGTGAATGAGTTAATCCTACTCTGTTCATCCCTTCTTTCAAGGCTTGAGAGACAGTGGTAACGCCAGCTGAATTTTCTATAACTTTTTTGGTTAAATATTTTCGAAGTAGCCCTTTATATCCTCCATGATGTGGAAGATAGCGCGACCAGTGTTCGGTGATGAGATAGGGAATTTTGTGTTTTGCTTTTAGAAATAAAGCAACCAATCCGGCTCGTGTTAGAATATGCACATGAGTGATATCGGGAGTGCTATCGGTAGCTTTGAGTATTTTCCATGCTGCTTGTTGTGCCTTGATATAGCGTAGGCCATTTATTAAGGTATTCAATGGTTTGATAAATGTTTTGCTGCGTCGAGTGTAAATAATAATCGTAGTAATATTATTGGAAACAGAAGTCTCTAACTCATAAATGGCCTTTATCTTGTCGGTTGAAAATACATTTACCACTATTACCTTTGCATAGTAACTTACTGCTTCGGCATGTCGCTTTACAAATAAGCCCAACATGGCATCATACCTATTGGGATACCAGGTAGCTAGAAATAATATTTTAAGCGGTTTTTGATTCATAATACCGGACAAAGATAGAGAATATGGCTTTATTTAATACTTTTATACGGAACGTGATGTTGCTTCATGAGTATTAATTATAAGTATGCTTGTCTAATAATATGATTATCAACGAAATAATATTTTTATATAAAATATTAAAAACATGCTTCTGAAAAGAAAAATTACTTTTATATTTGCAGCCGCTAAACGGTAGATGTAGCTCAGTTGGTTAGAGCACTGGATTGTGGTTCCAGGGGTCGTGGGTTCAAATCCCATCTTCTACCCATTTTAATTAATCCCCATTCCTTTTTGGTTTGGGGATTTTTTTATGTTAGAATTAAATGTTTTTCCATCGATTAGATTAATTTTTGTTGGGGATTAAAAGAAAGATAGAGTCCTGTTTCTTGCATTATCATTACTCACAATGTAGAACCGGAATCGCTTGCTTTCAAAAAAAAATAATAGCTGGGAATTCTATTCCCGGCTATTATTTTATGGTTTTTTTTTCGTGCCTGTTTATTCTTATTAGCCGGCTTATTATCTTGAGAATTAAATTAATAGCCAGTAATTTGTGTTTACCATAGATTGGTAATTAGTAAATTTTTAGGGTATTTTATTTGATATTTTAACGTTAGCTTTTTCGCTTTTCTCGTGTCAAGTGTGAAATCCCAAGTAAGAAATCCCGTTGATGCATTTAACTTAGCCCCTGACTTCTCCAAGAGTTTTATCTCAATATTTTTTTGCTTAGAAAGAGGTATCTGATCTTTTATTACCAAATGAATTGATGTCTTTTTATTGTTTTTAATACTTATTTCGTAGGCTTTATTTACTTTCTTGGTATTTCCAAATATTGCTGTGGAACTTTTGTCTTTTATCTTTGCTCTTTGGATAACAATATTGCGATCTCTTCCAAGTGAGATATCTAAAGTATCGTTTAAATTATTGGGGTTAAGGTATGATTTCCCCACATAGGTTCCTTCGAAGAATATATTTACCGATCCTGGCATAAGATTTAGATCCTGCCAGCCGCTAATACGTGCTTGTAAAAAGGCTATGGGGTCAATTCTGGGAACAGCATAATAGCGGTAAGAAGCCGAGAGCTCCCATTTCTGAACTTTTACATTAACTTTTTTATTGCTCGAAGGAATGGTATAAGGAAGTGAAATAGCAAAACTTGTGTTCGTTTGCCCCTGTTTTACAGTAGTATAGTTGGAGGCATTGTTAGCCATAGTTGCTTTTGATAGCATCTTTGCCTGAGGAGCAGGATAGCTTGTCTCCATGTCGCTTTCGATACCACCCTGTGAAC
Source organism: Bacteroidales bacterium (assembly GCA_015493685.1). GTDB lineage: Bacteria > Bacteroidota > Bacteroidia > Bacteroidales > UBA1556 > UBA6267. The sequence continues at coordinate 1,189 of WGCS01000090.1, read as the reverse complement.
GCTGAATATTATTACGGTTGAAATTCAAATACCAAGGATATAGTGTTGGTATTATTCCGCTACGTTGAGGATTGCCTGTCGAAATGGTAATTTTTATATTCTTCCAATCAACGCCTGTATTTTGATAAATATTGGCTCTGTAAATTAGCTTAATAGGCTTGTCAATTGTAGTTGCTCTAATATCATATAAGGGTGTCCATCTTGCATTATTAACTAAATAATTAAAACTAAAACGTACTTTATCGTTCGTTCGTGAATCAATTTCCACAAGTATTTCTCCAACGCCTTTGGGTTTTATTGATTGGCGTAATTGGTTGAGACTTAGTTGTAACCGCTGAACTTCTGTTTTTAACTTACTTATTTTTGTATTTACCTTAAGCTGGGAAGTATAGATGTCTCTAAATCGTTGTCGATAGTAATCAGCACCACTTTTTATTTCGTTGATGTTGGCTCCTTGATTTTTTCCGTTTAAATTGGCATTTACTTTTAGAAAATTAATCTCTTGCTGGTAGGCTGACAAATATTGTTGCTGATATTTTATCTCATAAGACAGCTTGTTGATGGAATCACTGAGAGAGGTCATTCGCTTGGTCTTCCTAATTTGCTTAAGGTAATTTAACTGGTGTGTTACCGACATAATTGTAAAATTTCCTTTTCCATTCATCTGAATACTCTCAGGTCTTATGTCTGGACTTAAATTGCTAAAGCGGATCAGCTGGTGTCCACGACTTAAAGTGATACTCCCCGATCGGAAAATCTGGGCCCCATTTTGAAAAACAGTTACCGAACTTATTTTTGAGTTTACCTTTTTGTCTTTAGCTGTAGCGCCAAATGAAAGGAGTACTAATACTAAAATGCTAATAAATTTCATAAGTTTATGATTTAGATTTAAATAATTTGTTTTTAAGGAATCCGGCATATATAATATGCCAAATTCAGATTCAATTGTTCTTTGGAAACTGTCGTTGAAATGGGCTTAAGTTAAGGTATACAAATTGATTGTAAACGCTGTCTTAAAATCATTCTACTCTCGACTCCCTGTTTTACTCTAATACTTCAATATCTCCCTGTTAATACGGATAGAATCCTAAAAAAAAGTGATAAATGCATGGGTGTTGCAAATAAAAAGAGTGATTAGCAAATACTTTGCCAAACAAAAAAAATAGTAACGAATAAATAAAAAAGCACT
>WGCS01000089.1 GCA_015493685.1 Bacteroidales bacterium | reverse complement strand
GAGCTACTCCCTTTTATATAAAGAGAGTAGCTCTGTTTGTTATTTTATAATTACTAATTTTTGAGGATTTAAGCTTATTCCGTTATTTATTAATGTAAAATAATAAACACCTGAGCTAAGCTTTTGTAAATCAATTAATATTTCGATTTTGCTTTTTGTATCAGATTTTTCTAATGTATTTTGCAATACTATTTTACCATTAGAATTACTAATGCAATATATTATTTCTCCCTCACTTTGTGGATAATATTCTACAGTAATATAATCTTTGCAAGGGTTTGGGAAAATACGATAATCACTATTGATTCTGTTAAAACATCTTCATTAGAAAAATGAGCTAAGCGAGCCAAGACTCAGCTACATCAAGCACTCCTTCATTAAATACATAATCCTCATTATTCTGTTTAAGAATAGCTAATGCCAAAGAAGAAACATTAGCTCGTTTAGAGTTTAAAATGGTTTCCATATTTGTAATCTGGGTTTCGCTTAAAAAATCACTTAATAAACCGTCTTCCTTGGCTGTTTTGGCAATATTCATAATGCTAACAAAATTAGTATAATCAGCCGTTTGTATATCGTTCAAGTCCATATTTGATATATCGGTAAATACAGATTCCATATTGGTATATTGACCCAAATTATAATAAATGGTTGCCAGTTCAAATTTATCTACCAAATTGTTTTGCCGACCTACAAAAGCAATTAAGCTATCGGTTGCCCAGCTACTAACATTATCTTTCCAAATATTTAGTATCACCTTTGACGAATTTAATGCGGTTTGTGCATTCGTCAAATTGGAATATAAAGTACTTATAGGAGTACCACTGCCTTCGGTATCGGATTGACATGGGTTGGAAATGTGTTTTGGACTATTTACCACCTTAGAAATCAAAGTAGGCTTAGTATTGGGTGAAGCATTTGCGGTATTATTATAAGAATAGATTACAGACAATAGAAGCAGGATTATCAGAAGCAAGTTTTTTTCTTTTAGATATCTTAGTTCTTTAGCAAGATTTGATAAGTAATTTTGATAAAAATATGAGTCGTTTGTAAAAACAAAATTATTATAATTTTGGCATTGTTGTATATTGCTTTTACTTAACTCACTAGCTCTGGCATTATCAGCAATATCTTCATTATTATAATCTCCTCCAAGCATATAAAATATAACACCGGTTGCTCCATGAATAATCGAATTATATGTTTGAAACCATGTCCAATTTGCATTAGGTATATTTTTATTAGTGTGCCAATTGTATTGGCGTACATCCCATTTTTTATCATAAGTAACGCCTATCTCGCTAAAAACTTTTTGGTAATATCCTTTTATTTTTTCCATCCTATGGTAAATAATAAGCCTCCTATCCCTATTATTACAATATAAAATGGATAAATAACATTGAGTAAAGGCACAAAAATAAGTAAGTGCTTTTTGGCAAAAAAATTGGCTGATGGCAGTAAAATCATATAATCGACTATAATTTTAAAGAGCAAAAGATAGACCCCAATAAATTGCAGGGCAGAATGGATAAACAAGAGGGGAATAGAGGCTAAAATAAGTACATTAAAAGCCAATATTATCAAGGCGGTAATACTCGTAAAGTTAATTTCATAATACCTTGCCTTGGACGTCCATCTCAAACGCTGCCATAGCCATTCGCTAATGCTTGCCGGCACCTTTGTTTCTACAATAGCTTCTTTTGCTTTTAAAAACGAAACTGCTTTAGTGCCATAATTTTTAACAATATAATGCAATAAAAAAATATCATCACCCGAACTCACCTTTTGCCGATAGACTTCCTCTTCAGCTTCCCTTGCTACTGTAGTTTTTATCAGCATATTGGCGGCATTAAGCATTATGGGCTTATGTATAAGAATACTCCCTGCTCCACTCGCAACCAAACTCATAAATTCCAATTCAAGCATTTGTCCAAAAAAATTGGTGCTTCCATAGAAACTCACCGGACCACCCACCAATTTATAATCCTTTTTTTGCAAAAGGGTATTATAAGCATGAAGAATATTAACAGGGATTTTACAATCGGCATCAACACTCAATATATAGTCATTTTTTGCCTGTTTAAGTCCTTTTGTAATGGCTTGTTTTTTTCCTCCTTCTGAATTAATAAGAGACAATTGCAAAGGACTATTATTCATAAATTCATTAATTATTGCTACCGAATTATCCCTCGATTGGTCATTGACTAAAATAAGCTCGTAGCAATCTTCAGGATAAGAAAGTGCCGACAAGCTATTCAATAAAACAGACAAATTATTTTCTTCGTTACGAAATGGTATAAGAATAGAGAACTTCTTATGTTGCTCTATATCAACAGAAGCCCGTATAAGTGGTTGTCGAAGCCACCCAAAAGTAAAAGCACCAATAAGAATAAAATAGAGTATGCTTAAGACTAAGCTAACGATAACAAAAGGAACAATCATCTTTCTCTTGATTTAAAAAATCTTAGGTCTTTTATGAAGAATAGCCCTATAATTGCCGGCAGGATAATATTAATAAGCCAGAGTAAAGAAGAGGCAGTGAGTGCCGCATTTTCTATATGCACATTGCTATTGGCATAAAAAACACTTACTACAAAAATCACCACAGAGCCTCTTATCCCTAATTCTAATAATGCAATACTTGGCCTTATGGTATTGATAAGAAAAACCACTGAGATAATTGCCAAACCCTGTATCAATGACATCTTGCCAAAGCCAACAGCAATAAACAAAATATAAAACTGAAAACTGAAAACCATATAGCGTAATATGCTTATTATAAGAGCAATACTTAATTCAGAAAATTTATACTGACTAAAAATAGTAACATACTTATGAATGCGATTCCATCGTTTTGGAAAAACCGAAGACAGCAACGAAATTTTGTAATACAGAATAATAACCACTGCTAGGCTTATATAATACAATGCAGTAAATAGTTTAATATTCTGTATACTAATATATTCTGCTGATAATAGCAGAGGAGTAAAGAAGGTAAAAAAGGCAATACCGCCAAAAATAAGCGTTGTAATCGACTGGGCATAACTTCCGATGAGGGTAATAAAAACTCCCTCCCAAAATTTGGTTTTCTTCAGCACAAACACCCGGGCAAAATAATCGCCCGTTCTATTGGGACTTACCGCACTAATAGTAGCACCACTGAAAACTGCTTTCAAGGCCAAAGGAAAGGAGATATTCTCTTTCTTTTTCAATAAAAGTTTCCACTTTAAGGCTTCCAGCGACCAGTTCAAGGGCATTAAAACAAGGCTTAAAGCGATAAGGCCCCATGTATTACTGGCTTCAAGGATGGAACCAACATCTGATACCAAGGCCATAAAGTCCTGCTTTACAAATAATTGAAAATATAAAAAGGAAAAAGAAATAACTATAATGCTACTTCTGATGATTATATTGTAAGTTTTATATAGTTTTGTTCTCTTCATACAGCTAAAAGCCGAAAATTTGAGTAAAGATAGAATAATACTAGGAATTGATCCGGGAACCACAGTGATGGGTTATGGATTAATTCATCAAAAGGGCAATAAAATAGAATTGCTAACTCTTGGGGTGGTAAAATTAAACAAACTTAGCAATCATGCGCTAAAGTTGCAAAAGATTTTTAAACGGACCATTTCTATCATCGATGAGTATCATCCCGATGAGATGGCCATAGAAGCCCAATTTTTTGGTAAGAATGTACAATCGATGCTTAAACTTGGTCGTGCTCAGGGTGTTGCCATTGCTGCTGCTTTGTCTAGAGACATACCTTATACTGAATATGAACCCAAAAAAATAAAGAAAGCGGTAACAGGAAATGGAAATGCCTCCAAAGAACAGGTGGCCGCAATGCTAAAAAGTATTATTGGATTAAAAGAAATACCCGAATTTCTTGATGCTACCGATGGTTTGGCGACAGCAGTATGCCACTTCTACCAACGTAAACCCGGTATAGAACAGAAATCGTATGGAAGCTGGAAAGCATTTATAGGGGACAATCCCAATCGAGTAAAATAAGTCGGCCAGTTGAAGCCTTATTCCATTAATACAGCAAGTATCTTTCTGTAATTCTCTGCCGTATTTTCTTCCCCTTTGTTACTATAAATCTTTATTAAGTTATTAACGGAACGTTGCAAAGTAATCAGATTTGAACAAGGGAGATAGTATTCTTCTTTGGGTTCTAAATGAATCTTCTTAAGGTAATTAAGAATATCATTTTGTGAATGAATTTCTCCTCTGTTAAAAGGATTAATATAAAAAAGCACATCGGTCTTTTGTATCTTATTCAATGGCTGCGAATAAAGCTTCTCCACATAAACAAGCATAAAATTGCGAGGCAGATTTACTCCGTAAATAGGAATGTTAACACTCTGAGCTATAATAGAATAAATAGCACTAAGGTTTAAAGGATTTCCTTTTTTTCGTATCAATACATCATTGATAAATGAATTTTCAGGAGCATAATACTCTTTGGTATCCCCTCTGAACTTATACACATCAAAGAATAAATGATTGATAATACGAACTTTCTCTAATGCAGTGAGATTATCATTTACTTCAAGCCATAAATCTTGCCTTATTTTATTGATAATCTCACTGATTTTTCTTAATTCCAAGCGTGGGTACTGATATTTAGAAAGCACACTTAAACCTTGATACAAATTTCGGGAGTTGTGTAATTTCCAATCTCTAAATTCATCCAATGTACTTTGTAAATTCAGCTGTTGATAGAGTTCCTTTAGACGAGCATTGAGCAAATTATCGATACTTCTATCTTGGGCATCCAAGATATAGGGCATCATACTCCCTCCCATTTCCATAATTTGAGGATAAATAAGACGGTAAGTCTCTTCATCCTCATCTTCAAGGAGGTGAATTAATGAAGCTATTTTATGCTCATCTAAAGTCTCATGCATACATTATGATGTTAGTTTTGAGAGGAGCTCTTCAATTAGTTTTACCACAGTTTTTTTATAATCAGCACTAAAAGTCTTATTATATCTGTTGGCAATAATGGCACAAACAGTAGCTGTATTATGACCTAATAAACTTCCAAGGCCATAAATAGCAGATGTTTCCATCTCAAAATTAGTAATTAAATTATCCTTATACTTAAAGCCTTGCAAAAGTTCATTTACCTCAGGATGAGCCAAGGGTAAACGTAACTCTCGACCTTGAGGTCCGTAAAAACCAGGAGCCGTAGCAGTGATTCCTTTAAACATTCCTCCACTAATTCTTTCTTCCAATGCCTTGGAAGAGCGAATAATATATGGTCGGCTAAAATCCTTTTCCCATTGTGCATAATCTACAAAAGCTTGCGTCATCTTCTGATCTATAACGGTATCACGACCGGCATAGTAATTCAAGAGGCCATCCAATCCTAAACCATAAGTAGAAAAAACAAATGAGTCCACAGGAATATGCTCCTGTAAAGCCCCTGAAGTACCTAATCGAACTATGTTCAAGCTTTTGGTTTTCTCTTTCAACTGACGCTTTTCCAAATCTATATTCACAACAGCATCCAACTCATTCATTACTATATCGATATTGTCGGTGCCAATTCCAGTGGCTAAAGCGGTAATTCTTTTTCCATTAATAGTTCCTGTATGAGTAACAAACTCGCGATTGGATACCTTACACTCAATGGTGTCGAAATAGTTACTAATTATTTCTACACGCTGAGGATCTCCTACTACAATAATGTCGTCGGCCAATTGCTCTGGTCGAATATGTAAATGATAAATACTTCCATCCGGGTTTACTATCAATTCTGATTCTTCTATTCTTCTCATAATATTATCATTAAAAATGGTTAGCTACAAAATTACTGCCTATTATAATACAAAACGCAATAAATGCTCGTTTTTTTGCCTTTTTCATCAGAAATAGTGTGTTTTTTTATGAAAATCCTCTCTTTTTTACTTTTTTCTATATTTAAGTGTAGTTATAACTTGCTGTTTTCCTACTTTTGTAATGCCTATATTTATTTACTTACTCATGCAATGAAACTTCTTATTATTGACAATTTTGATTCATTTACCTACAATTTGAAATACTATGCAGAGAAGTTCTGTAGTCAGGTGGTGGTAAAACGTAATGATGACATTAGCTTGGATGAGGTAGCTTATTATGATGGCTTTATTATATCGCCGGGACCGGGGTTACCGGAAAATACAGGTATCGTTAAACCGGCAATACGTCATTTTAAATCAACAAAAAAGATATTGGGTATTTGCCTGGGACATCAAGCCATTGCTCAAGTATTTGGCGCAAAATTATCAAATCTGGATTTTCCTCTCCATGGCGTCGCTATACCTACTTTTGTAAATGCCGATTTAGACCCTATTTTTTTGGGTATCCCTCCAAAAATAAATAGTGGAAGATATCACTCTTGGGTCGTTGACAAACAGAGTCTTGAATTGTCTCCTTTATTAATTACAGCCACCGATAAATACGGCCAAGTGCAAGCATTGAAACATCAAAATTACAATATTCGGAGTTTACAATTTCATCCTGAATCCATATTAACCGATTTTGGACTTAAGATGATTGAAAACTGGGTGAGAAATTGTTGACCTTATAAGCCGTAATTATACCAAGTTTAATGCCTTATAATTCAAATAGATATAGCTTAAGCATTTGTTAGCAACAAATAAAGTACCGCTACATCTGCATTCTTTACCTCAATAAATTTAATGAATAATTCCAAAAAGAGCTCATCATTTATTGTTTATCATTACTGCCAGTTAAAAATACAACAATAAATTTATCAATCATTTGAAGTACAGCGTATTAACTTTATTAGATTATGATATTCACAATTATGCCCAATAAAATAATAAGGGGAAGAATTTATGCGTCTTATGATGGTTAAATGGGTATAAAACCTCTTTAAAATAACCCTATGGAAAGTAAAAATTAAGCTTATCTCCCTTTAGGGCAGGAGTAAAAAGAAAAAGAGGGATTTTTTTTACCTAATTTCTTTGGATTAATTTTATCGCTGATATTCAGCGTATTAACATTCGCTCCAAACTCCATTACTTATAATGCCGGTCAATAAAGGTAATTATTACTTACAGTTTTTATTTGATGCGGGAGAGATTTATAAATAGTTTTGACCTCTGGCAAGAAAAGAAACTCTAATTAATCACTGTTTTTATCGGATAACAATGACTACTTATACTACTTACAACGCTTTTTTTCTCTGCTAATTTGTTCAGATGATATCTATCAATGATATTTATTATTATTAATGACAAAATAAATACTTAGACTAGAAAAAACCAATGTACATTTGTCACTGAATACTAAAGTCAATTGGACAACAGTATTTATTTATGATATTATAAAGCGAATACCGATATTTCGGCATAATACCGATGATTCGGCATAAGCTATGACAATTTTTATTCTTAATTGTAATCCATAAGGTTATGATAAAATATTGACTCCTAGATATTTCGGGGTCACCGAATTAATAAATTTCAACTATATGAAACCCACACAAATTGAACACATTGGAATAGCTGTAGAAAATTTAGAGGAGAGTATTTCATTTTACGAACATATACTTGGCCTAAAATGCTATGCCATTGAAGAGGTGAAAGACCAGCAGGTGCGTACCGCTTTTTTTAAAATTGGAGAAGTAAAAATTGAATTGCTTGAATCAACTGACCATGAAGGGCCTATTGGGAAATTTGTGGCTAAAAAAGGGCCGGGGCTGCATCACATTGCTTTTGCTGTGGAAAATACAAACAATGCCTTAAAGGAAATTAATGCTGAAGGCGTTAGACTTATCGATAAACAAAGCCGAAAAGGTGCTGAAGGTTTAGACATTGGCTTTATTCATCCAAAATCTACCGGAGGTGTACTTATTGAATTATGTAATAAAGCGTAAAGAAAAACCACTTTAAGGGAATGGTATTAATGCCATTCTCTTAATTTTTAATTATCATTGTTATTAAAATAACATAAATTAATATTACGTAAATCGATTGATAAATGGAATGAGGCTCTATTAATTAAATTGACATAAAACGGAATAAAATAAATTATAGTTTAAGAAAAGTTAAGCGGCAGTGGAAGAATAGAATATTTATTTGGCGAAGGAAGTTTGATACTGCCGATACAATAGGAAGTACTATTTCTGTGGAAATAGTACTTAGCTTCTTATCCTAATTTATTACTGCATTATTTCCAAATACCCTAATTTCAGATGCGGTAACTTCAAAAAAAAGATGAAAAAAAAGCCCTAAGTATTACTACTTGGGGCTTTGTGTTTTATAATAAAAGAGTCTGGTCTAAAAAGGGTCTTTGTTGCCAAACTCTGCGTTGTCATAAATTTTGAATCCTCATTAACAACTAGTTAACTTCGGTTAAAAAATTTCTTCCGTTTTGATATTGACAAAAATCTACCTTTTTAGGCTGCGCTCATAAAATAATGTGAAAAAATCAGTAGCTATTTAGATTAGATTCATTCCATCAAAAATATCCATTACCGATTTAACCGCTTTGGAAGAAGCATTAAGATCCGCTAATTCTTTCTCATTCAATTCTACCTCAATAATCTCTTCAACACCATTGCTTCCAAGGCGAACAGGAGAGCCTAAGTAAACTCCTTTTTGTCCCCACTGACCATCCAAATGAACGCAAACAGGGAAGATATGCTTTTGGTTGTTAACAATAGATTCAACCATTTGAGCAGCAGCAGCTCCGGGAGCATACCATGCAGAAGTACCTAATAACTTAACGATTTCTCCACCGCCTTTTTTGGTGCGCTCAATAATAGCATTTAGTTTATCTTCTTCAATAAGAGAAGTAACAGGAATACCTGCAACAGTAGTAAAGCGTGGTAGTGGAACCATAGTATCACCATGACCACCCATTAACAAAGCTTGAATATCATTGGGAGATACACCTAATTCAGTAGCTAAGAAGGAGCGATAACGGCCCGTATCCAAAATACCTGCCATACCAAATACTTTATTGGCTGATTTGCCGGAAGCTTTATGAGCAGCATAAGTCATTACATCCAATGGATTAGCTACAACAATAATAATAGCCTCAGGAGAATATTTGGTTACTTTTCCAACAACATCCATCATAATTTTGGCATTGGTAGAAATCAAATCATCGCGCGACATACCTGGTTTACGAGGGATACCGGAAGTAATAACGATAACTTCAGAACCGGAAGTTTTCTCATAATCATTAGTATATCCATTAACACGAGTATCGAAATGATTAATGGCTGAAGATTCCCAAATATCAAGAGCTTTACCTTCTGCAAAGCCTTCTTTAATGTCAATTAAAACAACTTCGTCTAAGAAGTTTTTTTGAGCAAGAACATTGGCACAAGTAGCTCCAACATTTCCAGCTCCAACAACGGTTACTTTTTTCATAGGTCTATAATTTTTAGTGTGATAAATCGAAACAAACAGCGTTTTTCTTTGTTGTTTCAATAATTTAATAAAGTTTGTTTGTATCTAATCAAAAAAAATAGCTCAGGTAGAAATTTCCATTTCTACCTGAAGCATATTATTATTCTGATTAACTAAAATTCAAATTATTTGATTCCGGCCATTTCTTCCAACATATCAGTTGTCAGTGACTTGGGTCTTTCAAGAGCATATCCTAAAGCGCGATCCCATACCAGATTAGAAAGTACACCTATGGAACGACCAATGGCGAATAATACAGTATAGAAATCGTATTCAGTAACACCATAATACCATTGTACTACTCCTGAATGAGCATCAACATTTGGCCAAGGGTTCTTAGCTTTACCATGCTCTCTCAAAATATCAGGCACTACTTCGTAGAGCTTGCTTACTAATTTAAACAATGGGTCGTCCGGCATGTGTTTCAAACAGAATTCTCTTTGAATAGCATAACGTGGGTCTGTTTTACGAAGTACGGCATGACCATAACCGGGTATTACTTGTCCATTATTTAATGTTTTCCAAACATAATCTTTCATCTCTTCGGTAGAAGGAACTTTACCGCCCATTTGCTCTTGCAAACCTTGTAACCAACGAAGAACTTCTTGATTTGCTAATCCATGAAGTGGTCCGGCCAAACCATTAATCATAGCAGAAGAAGCATAATAAATATCAGAAAGTGCACTTGCTACCAAATGACCTGTATGAGCACTTACGTTTCCACTTTCGTGATCGGCATGAACAATAAAATACATTCTTGCTACATCATCGTAAGGTTTTTCTTTTCCCATCATATAGGCGAAATTAGCACCAAAATCTAAACTTGGATCTGGATAACGATGACTATTTTCTGGGTGATATAGTTTATTATAAATATAAGCTCCTATCAGTGGCATCTTGGCCAATAAATTAGTGGCATCTTCGTAAGTAGAATCCCAATACTCCATTTTGCTGACTCCTTTACGATATTCAATATTGAAACGAGACTCTCGTTGCAATACCATTACTGCCGCTGACAAAATTGCCATTGGATGACTTTCGCTGGGGAATGAATCAATAACATCCCATACATAACGAGGTATGGTACGACGATTTGCAAAATCAGTTAATAACTCATCCATATCTTCTTCCTTGGGAAGATCACCGGTAAGTAATAAGTACCAAAGTCCTTCAACGTAAGGCATCTCTGCACCTTCCGGCTTAGGTAATTTTTCAAATACTTCAGGAAGGGTATAGCCACGATAGCGAATTCCCTCCATTGGATCCAGGTAGGAAATATCTGTAACTAAGCTTTTAATACCACGCATTCCACCAATAGCCTGAGCAATAGTAACTTGGTCAATTACTGTGTTGCCAAATTCTTTGACAAGGCGAGTAGTTCTTGGACGATGTGCTTCTATTTTTTCAAATAGGGTTTCTTTTAATGTTGCCATAATATTTATTTTTATGTGTTTATGTGATAATAATTATACTTTAATGGATTTAATCCAACTAATAAAATATCGTGAGAAATAAGATATAAGACTTGGCTAAAAGAATTTCTTTGGGAAAGAAACCTTAAATAAAAACCGTTAGATAGTGATTTTAACATACTCTAAATCTTATATAATAACTTGGCAGAAACGATTTCTATGATGATAAAAACAATCCTACCCTTTTGAGGGCACTAAGATAGGTTAAGATTGGCATTTTAATTATATTGATTGCTTAAAAAAGCACATGAAAAAACCTGATATATGTTTGTTATCAAATAAAACAAAGTCAAAACTTATTATGAGCTGGTAATTTATTTTGATATTTTAATCATTGTTGTCTGATGAAAATATGGATTAATTC
>WGCS01000088.1 GCA_015493685.1 Bacteroidales bacterium | reverse complement strand
GTGACTATAGCGGTAGTGTCCACCTCTTCCCATTCCGAACAGAGAAGTTAAGCCTACCAGCGCTGATGATACTGCATTTAGTTGTGGGAAAGTAAGTCGTCGCCACCTTTATTTAAGCCGCAAGCTAACGCTTGTGGCTTTTTTTTTGCCCCTAGCCTTTTTCCCAATTAACATTATGCTGTTAGTAATTATTGCTTTCGATTATTGTCCCCTTGTCTCATTAGATTATTTTTACTCCTAATAAAATTGAATGCTTAAACAATATGTATTCTTTTTTATACGTTTAACTATTCACACAATATGAATCTTATAATTTTACTTTTATGATTGGAATACCTTTATTACTTCAAGTGCAAGAGGCAGCACATGTTGTACAAGATACTGTGGGAACTGCTGTAGCTAATGGAACTGCTGAAGTAGGAAAAGAAATTTCTTTATGGGAACTTACCAAAGCTGGTGGTTGGGCGATTATGGGGCCTCTTGCCTTAATGTCGATAATTGCTATTTATATTTTTATAGAACGTTTTATGGCTACCCAAAAGGCTATAAAAGATGAATCTGCATTTATGAATGATTTAATGGATCTTGTTCATGATGCTAAAATTGATGCCGCTAAAGACTTATGTAATCGTCAGGAATCCCCTTTGTCTAAAATGCTTGAAAAGGGTCTTAGTAGATTAGGCCGCCCATTACCGGATGTAAATCAAGCCATTGAAAATGTTGGAAAATTAGAGGTTTCTAAACTTGAAAAAAATGTAGCTGCCTTAGCTACTATCTCGGGTTCTGCTCCAATGATTGGGTTCTTAGGAACTGTTGTTGGGATGGTTAGAGTTTTCTTTGATATGGCTAATGGTGGTAATAGTTTAGATATTGGTATGTTGTCTGACGGCATGTATCAAGCTATGGTGACTACCATTGCTGGGTTGATTGTGGGTATTATTGGTTATATTGCTTATAATATTATTGTTGCAAGAATCGAAAAAGTGGTTTTTATCCTTGAGGCCAGGGCTACTGAATTTATGGATTTATTACATGAACCTGCCTCCTAATAATTATTGTTATGGCTATAAAAACTAGAAATAAAAAGAGTCTGGAGTTTAGTACTGCTTCTATGTCAGATTTAGTATTCTTGCTTCTTGTATTCTTTATTTTGGTCTCAACGATAGTGAGTCCAAATGCAATACCTCTTACTTTGCCTAATAGCTCTAGCCCAAGAACTATTGATGCTAAAAAGGATGTTACTGTTTATATTAATAACCAGTTTCAGTTTTTTATTAATGATAAGAATCATCCTGTTCAAGAGAATAATTTGTTGCCAGCCTTGTCTGAAGAGTTAGCTAGTGGTAGCATGGGAAATGTAGTGCTTAAAGTTGATAAAACGGTCGCAGTACAGTATATTGTTACAGTTATTGATGCGGTTAATAAAATTAATATTGATCGCCATTCTACTTATAAAGTTATTTTAGCAACCAAGCCCGACTAATTTGTCGGCTATTATAATATTACCATGAACTTTGTATTGGATAAGAGTAAACGTTGGGGAATTATAGGGACATTATTGTTTCATCTCTTAGTTTTTTTGGTTTTGTTATTTATTTATTTATACCCACCTTTTCCTCCTCGTCCTCCAATTGGCTTGGAAGTGAATTTAGGAGTCATGGATCAAGGTATGGGTAATATTCAACCTAAAAAACCTATAACATCCACTTCTACTCCTACCAAAGCGGTTACACAGAAAGAGATAAAAAAAGAAAAGGTTGTTACTCAGGATATCGAAAAAACAATTAGTCTTGAATCTTCTAAGAAAAAGAAAAAGAAAAAGACTAAGGTAGCTGAAAAGAAAATTATTAAAGAGAAGAAGGTTGAAAAAAAGAAGGTTGCTATAAATAATAAATTTCTTTTAAGTAAGAAGATAAAAGCATCTCAGGGTGGTAGTGAAGGTATTACCAAGAAACCTGGTGATCAAGGAAATGTAAATGGTTCCTTAAATTCTACTAATTATATTGGTTTTGGGGGAGGTAATGGTAAAATTTCATATAGTTTAAGAGGTCGAAAAGCAAAGGAAATTCCTAAACCTGTTTATATGAAGTCAGAGATTGGGACTGTTGTCGTTAAAATATGGGTTGATAAAAATGGAAATGTTACTAATGCCAGAGTTCTTACAAAAGGAACAAATACTTCAAGTAGTATGCTCCAGAGCTTAGCTGTTAAATCAGCTTTGAAATCACATTTCGATGCCAATGTTAATGCTCCTGATGTTCAAACAGGAACTATCACCTATTCATTTATCAACTAAAAGCCTTTGGGATAACACAAAAAATATTTTGTTACTGGCTTTTTAAGTTTAGAGGCACTCAATTGTTCTGATACCTTTGCTATATCCTTAATTGTTCCATCTTTTGATACTATCTCTATCGACCCACTTTCATTGGAATATAGGTGGTTGCTAGTGTGATCGGTAAATATATAGTATGATGCTTCTTCTTTACTCAAATTGGTCAAATTGCTGTATTTTTCAATTTTTTTATTTATTAAAGAATCACTAAACTTTGTTTTGCTAAATTCAATGTGAAATAAATTCCTGTTGATTAATCTTCTTGATAAATCCTTGAGGACAATATCAGTCGATGTTTGTGCCCATACTTTTATTGCACTTAAAATATCAAAATCATCCAACAATGAAAAGTTTTTTAATCCAATTCCTTCGTGCATAAACTCTTTATGATTGAGGTCTTTTTCAAGGAAGAAATTAAAGGCTGGAGAAGCGAACAAGCTTTTATCTTGATTAGCAATATGGTTGGCTCGTTTAAGTATATTCATTAATAAATGTTCAGCTGATAGTACTGCCTTATGTAAATATACTTGCCAGTACATAATTCTTCTTGAATTAAGAAAATTCTCAATGGAATAAATTCCCTTTTCTTCAATAACAATTTTATCATTAACAAGTTCAAACATCTTTATAATCCGTTGTGTTCCGATTACTCCTTCTGAAACACCGGTGAAGAAACTATCTCGGCGTAAATAGTCTAAGCGATCTAAATCCAGTTGCGAACTAACTAATTGATGTAGAAAATGGCGGTGGTAGTCATTGTTAAAAATACTAATAGCTAATGATAACTTGCCATTAAATTCCTTGTTTAGTGATTTCATAAACTCCAAGGATAGTTCCTCATGTGATATATTTCGTACAATTGAATATTCTAGTGCATGAGAAAAAGGGCCATGGCCTACATCATGAAGAAGAATGGCTATTTTTGCCCCTAGAATCTCTTCCGAACTGATTTTATGGCCCTTTTGCTGCAAGTGTTGCAATGTTTCTCCCATAAGAAACATTGTGCCAATTGCATGGCTAAATCTCGAATGTACTGCACTAGGGTATACCAAATGAGATAATCCCAGCTGCTTAATCCTTCTTAATCGTTGGAAATAAGGATGCTCAATAATATCAAAAATTAATTCGTCAGCAATATTAATTAACCCATACACAGGATCATTTAATATTTTCTTTTTGTTTAATGTACTCATTGTGCAAATTTAACGTTAATTAATTGAATGGGGACTTATTTCCTCTATTAATTTGTAACTTTGCATACTAACTTTTAAAACCAGGATAATGGCTAAAATACTTTGGATAGATGACGAAATTGATATGTTACGCCCTCATATTATATTTTTAGAATCAAAAGGATATCATCTTGATACTATTAATAATGGGAATGATGCCTTAGATATGATTCGTGAGGATAATTATGATTTGATATTTCTTGATGAAAATATGCCCGGACTTTCAGGAATCGAGGTTTTGAGCGAAATTAAGAAGATTAATTCAGTATTGCCTGTTATTATGATTACTAAAAGTGAAGAGGAATCCATTATGGAAGAGGCTATAGGTTCTAATATTGCCGATTACTTAATCAAGCCGGTAAATCCGAATCAAATTTTATTGGCCATAAAGAAGAATATGGATGCAAGTCAGATTATTTCTGATAAAAACACTATGGATTATCAAATGGAGTTTAGAAATATTGGTATGGAAATCTCCAATAATATTGATTATCAAGACTGGGTTGCTATATATAAGAAGTTAGTAAATTGGGAGATGAAGTTAGAAAAATCTCAAGATAATAATATTCTGAATATTTTTCAGATGCAAAAGGATGAAGCAAATTCCGTATTCTCTAATTTTGTTGCCAAACGTTATATTGATTGGCTTCATGATGATGATAATCGCCCTATCCAATCTCAAACTGTTTTTCGTAAAAAGGTTCTTCCACAACTTTCTAAACAAAGGCCAACCTTTTTATTCGTAATTGATAATTTGCGTTATGATCAATGGAAAGCTATTTACCCTATTATATCGGAGCTTTTTAGAATAGTTGATGATGATATTTATTATAGTATTTTGCCTACTACCACTCAATATGCACGAAATTCTTTCTTCTCTGGTTTAATGCCATCAGAAATTGCTAAAAAATATCCTCAATATTGGGTTGATGAGCATGCAGAGGGCACCAAAAATCAATATGAAAAAGAGCTTCTTCAAACGCAGCTGAAACGTTTAGGAAAAGATATTAATTTTAGTTATAATAAGATACTCAATTTGAGTCAGGGAAAGAAACTCGTTGAGAATATGCATTCGTTATTAAAAAATGAGTTAAATGTAATTGTATATAATTTTGTGGATATGTTGTCGCATGCTCGCACCGAGATGGAGGTTATCAAAGAGCTTGCTAGTGATGAGAAAGCTTATAGGTCTTTAACTTTATCGTGGTTTAATAATTCACCTCTTTACGAAATGATGCGTTTCATTGCGGAAAAGAAAGGGAAGATGATGATTACTACAGATCATGGTTCGGTGAGGGTTAAAAAGCCGGTGAAAGTAATTGGTGATAGGGATACAAATACCAATTTACGTTATAAGTTTGGAAGGAATCTTAATTATAAAGCCAAAGAAGTATTCGAAGTTTCAAACCCTGAAGATATTTTCTTGCCTCGCATTAATATTAGTACAACTTACATATTTAGTAAAGGTTCTGATTTCTTTGCTTATCCAAATAATTTTAATTATTACAGTAATTATTATAAGGACACATTCCAACATGGTGGTGTCTCTATGGAAGAGGTATTAATTCCTTTTATTACTCTTAGCGCAAAATAATACTAGTAGAGTAGCTTATGAAAGTAAATATTGAAGATTTGCCAGAGGTGACGAGCCGTATTGTTGAAGAATATTCCGACTACAGAATCTTTGCACTAACGGGAGAGATGGGGGTAGGTAAAACAACTTTTACCAAAGCATTTTGTACTGCCTTAGGTGTTGATAATGAAGTTAACAGCCCTACTTTTGCCATTGCTAATATTTATGATTCAACGAATTTTGGAGAGATATATCATTTTGATTTTTATCGTCTCAATAATCGAAGGGAAGCCTTGGATATTGGGTTGTTTGAGTATCTTGATAGTGGTAATTACTGTTTGATGGAGTGGCCGGATATTATTATTGATGATATTCCTCTTCCTTATGTTGAAATAAAGATTCAACATACTGATGATAATAATGTGCGTGATATTAGTACTACGCTTGTATCTTAATGGTTTCTATTGTAACCATCATTGTTGATATATGATGTTTGGATAATGAGTACCGATTTTAAAATTCTATTTGAACAAGAGTAGAATAATGCAATATTATATATCTTTTAAAATTTCAATAGTTTTTATGGGATTTTCAGATTTAAAGATTGCACTACCTGCAACAAGGACCTCTGCGCCTGTATTAACTAGTGCTTTTGCATTACTAATATCAACGCCACCATCAATTTCAATGACTGCTTTTGAATCTTTCTGAATTATTAAATTTTTAAGCTTATCTATTTTAGAATAGGTGTTTTCTATAAATTGTTGTCCTCCATAACCAGGATTTACCGACATTAATAATACTAGGTCCAAATCGCTAATAATATCTTCAAGAAGAATAATATTGGTGTGAGGATTAAGTACAACACCTGCTTTCATGCCCATACTTTTAATTTTTTGCACTGAACGATTAAGGTGAGTAACGGCTTCGTAATGTACAGAAATAATATCAGCACCGGCACTTTTAAATTGTTCGAAATATCTGTCGGGATCTACAATCATCAAATGAACATCAAGAGGCTTTTGAGCATATTTTTTTACTGCTTTGATAATAGGAAAGCCAAAAGATATATTGGGAACAAAGGTTCCATCCATTATATCAAGGTGAAACCAGTCTGCTTTACTATGGTTAATCATAGTAATATCACGTTCCAGATTTGCAAAATCAGCAGATAATAATGAAGGGGCTATCAGATGAGTCATAGTATCAATATATAGATTATTATTCTTTTGCAAAAAAAATAAAAAAGCGGACTTTGTTCCGCTTTTTTAAATAAATAGTTTATCCGAGATAAGTTTTTAATATTTTACTCCGTGAAGTATGTTTTAATCGGCGAATTGCTTTTTCTTTTATTTGTCTAACACGTTCACGTGTGAGATCGAATTTCTCACCAATTTCTTCTAAGGTCATAGGGTGTTCACCATCTAAACCAAAGTAAAGTCTTATTACATCTGATTCGCGAGGGGTGAGTGTAGAGATTGCTCTACTAATTTCTTTTCGTAAGGAATCATAGAGTAAACCAGTCTCTGGAGTAGGTGTATCGTTCTGTCTGATGACATCATACATATTGGTGTCTTCATCCTGAATAAGTGGGGCATCCATACTAACATGTCGGCCGGCATTCTTCATCGATTCTTTAACTTCTCTTACACTGACATCAAGTTTCTCTGCAATCTCTTCATGGTTGGGTGCTCTGCCAAGTTCTTGTTCTAAAGCAGCATAAGTTTTGTTGATTTTATTTATGGAGCCAATTTTATTTAATGGTAAACGTACAATCCTTGATTGCTCGGCAAGTGCTTGTAATATGGATTGCCGAATCCACCATACGGCATAGGAAATAAATTTAAAACCTCTTGTTTCGTCAAAACGTTGTGCTGCTTTAATCAAACCTAGGTTGCCTTCATTAATAAGATCGGGTAAACTAAGTCCTTGATTCTGATATTGTTTTGATACGGAAACAACAAATCGTAAGTTGGCTTTGGCTAATTTTTCTAAAGCACGTTGGTCTCCTTGCTTAATTTTTTGTGCCAATACTACTTCCTCTTCAGCCGTTATTAAGTCAACGCGTCCAATCTCTTGTAAGTATTTATCCAATGATGCGGTTTCTCTGTTAGTAACCTGCTTTTGAATTTTTAGCTGTCTCATTTAATTGCTTTTAGTAAAAATATAAATACAGTGCTCTTTCTCTACGTTATTTGTATCCTTTTGTTTCATAGTATGAGAAATAATCTACGAAAATGAATTATATTAAAGCTTTTATCAAGGATAACAAATCTTTAAAATAATTCTGGTAAGAAAAACGATTAAACAGTAATGAATTAACTATTGAAAAAGAAATCCGGACTTACGTGATGAACGTAAGTCCGGATAAAAAATTATATAAATTATAAAATAATTTAATCTTGTTTTGCTGGTCTTTCTGGACGCGGTTTTAATGCTTTAGCTGAGAGTTTGAGTTTGCCTGATCTGCTGTCAACAGCCAATAGTTTCACATCAATTTCATCACCTTCTTTTAATACATCTTCAACCTTTTCAATGCGTTTCCAGTCTATTTCTGAGATGTGTAATAGACCTTCTTTTCCGGGTAGTATTTCAACAAAAGCACCATAAGGCATAATGCTTTTTACTGTGGCATGATAAACTTCGCCTACTTCAGGAACAGCTACAATACCTTTAATTCTGTTGGTGGCAGCATCGATAGAAGCTTTGTCTGGTGACATAATTTCTATTACACCATGTTCGCCAACTTCCTCTATGGTAATAGTAGCTCCGGTAGTCTTTTGGATATCTTGAATGATTTTTCCGCCAGGACCAATAACAGCACCAATGAATTCTTTGCTGATAAGCATTTTCTCAATTCTAGGTACAAAATCTTTATAGTCTTTTCGCGGTTCAGAAATGGTCTCTTCTATTTTATCTAGGATGTGCATTCTCCCTTCCTTAGCTTGGTTTAATGCTTCAGAAAGAATTTCAAAAGAGAGACCTTCTACTTTAATATCCATTTGACAAGCGGTGATGCCATCTCGAGTACCGGTTACTTTAAAGTCCATATCTCCAAGGTGGTCTTCATCACCTAGTATATCAGATAATACGGCAAATTTTCCGCTCTCTTTATCTGTAATAAGACCCATGGCAATACCTGAAACAGGTTTCTTAAGCTTTACGCCTGCATCCATAAGGGCCATTGTTCCGGCACATACAGTAGCCATTGATGAGGAACCATTGGATTCTAATATTTCAGAAACAATACGGATAGTATATGGGTTTTCATCATCTCCGGGGATCATTCTTTTTAATGCTCTAAGGGCTAAATTACCGTGGCCAATTTCTCGACGACTTGTGCCTCTTAAAAATCGTGCTTCCCCTGTGGAAAATGGAGGAAAGTTATAATGTAATAAAAGCTTGCTTCTTCCTTCAAAGACAACTCCGTCAATTATTTTCTCATCTAATTTACTTCCCAGCGTTACACTGGTTAATGATTGGGTTTCTCCACGTGTGAAAATAGCTGAACCGTGAACACGGGGTAAATAATTTACTTCTGTCCAGATAGGACGAATTTCATTTAATTTACGACCATCCAAGCGGATACGCTCTTCAAGAACAACTTTGCGAACTTGCATCTTCTCTACTTCGTGGTAGTAACGTTTGATAAGTGTCATCTTTGATGCAGCATATTCTTCTTCGAGTCCTTCAATGAATTCGTCACGAATACCGCTAAATAACTCGCTTCTTTTGTGCTTGTCGGCAATGCCTGATGCAGCCACTTTATATACTTTCTCTGAAAGTTGATCAATGATAATTTGTCTGAGTTCTTCATCATTATCTTCATGATGATATTCTCGTTTAGGACTTGATTTCTCTACCTTAGAGGCAAGATCAATTTGTGCTTGACATTGAATTTTGATTGCATCATGAGCTACTTTGAATGCTTCCATCATCATTTCTTCTGATACTTCATTCATTTCACCTTCTACCATCATTATATTGTCCAATGAGGCTCCTATCATCATTTCTAAATCAGCAGCTTCGGTTTGTTCAATATTGGGATTTACAATCCATTCTCCATTAAGATTAGCAACACGAACTTCTGAAATAGGACCATGGAAAGGAATGTCAGAAACGGCAAGGGCGGCAGATGCAGCTAATGCAGCATAGGCGTCTGGTTGATCACCTACTCCAAGTGAAATAAGAGAAACCAGTACTTGGGTCTCGGCATGGTAATTATCGGGGAATAGCGGGCGTAATACTCTGTCGATAAGGCGAGATATAAGAATTTCATACTCTGATGGACGGGCTTCTCTTTTGAAAAATCCACCGGGAAAACGCCCTGCTGAGGCATATTTTTCTTGATAATCTACTGATAGTGGCATAAAATCCACATTGTCAGCAGCTTGTTTTTTTGATACTACTGTTGCTAGTAACATGGTATCACCCACTTTTACTACAACAGAACCATCGGCTTGTTTAGCCAATTTCCCTGTTTCGATGGTTATTTCTTTTCCATCAGCCATAAGGATACTTTGTGTAATTCCAATTTTTGACATCTGTTCTTCTTTATAACGTACAATTTATTGAGGCAATCGTCTATTTAGTGAAGTCTCCATCCTTGCCTCCAAAAATGAGTTCTCCAATGTATAAAAAAAGGCAATTGAGCTTCAATTACCTTTTTTATAGAGTTTGTAAGGTCTTGTATTATTATTTCCTTAAACCTAATTTCTTAATTAACTCACGGTAACGTGTGATGTCTTTCTTTTTTAAATAAGTTAAGAGCTTACGACGTTTACCTACCATTAATACCAATGAGCGCTCTGTGGCAAAATCTTTACGATTCTTTTTAAGATGCTCAGTTAAATGCTTAATTCGCATTGTGAATAAGGCTACTTGGCCTTCAACAGAACCTGTGTCTGTTTCTGATTTTGCAAATTCTTTAAAGATATCTGCTTTTGTTCCTTCTGATAATTGCATAATATTTACTATTTTATTAAATTATACCATCTAATTATAGCGGCGTTTTATAAATTGGCTGCAAAAATAC